>JBBFLL010000009.1:0-81689 GCA_037479045.1 Brevinematales bacterium
CATATGCAACGCAATGTCAGAAGAAATATGTCAAAAACTGACGCTAAAGAATTCAATAAATCCTTAACCTCTATCAGACTAATTAGCGACTATGATAAAGCTATCGCAATGTTTGAAAACCTTTGTGAAGAATATAAAAATAAATATCCAACTTTCATCAAGTATCTCTTAGGGCACTAAACAAAGAATTGTGTCTAAGTAAAACATTCCAACCATAACAATCTATAACAAGAAAAGTAATATGTCAAGAAATAATAAATTTATAAAAAATTACAATAACTCCCGAAGTTCACAAGTTAATTAGACAAAAATCATAATTTAAGTTATAATAGTTATAATGAGATTATTTCAACTTTATGATTATTCAAAAAAAATCCTGAGACAACACAACATTTCTTCATATGAGGAAGATAGCTCTTACCTTATCTCTTCGATTTTGTCAATTCCCAAAAGTGATATTTTCCTGAAAAAAGAAAAAAAAGTTCCGTTAAATAAGTTTATAAAAATCTTTCTTGCTTTAAGAAAAAGATGTAAAAATATTCCACTCGCTTATATTTTAGGCTATCAACATTTTTATGAAAATAAGTTTTTAGTGAATAGAAAAACTTTTATTCCAAAATTTGACACGGAACACATAATTTACGAAGCCAAAAATATTTGCAAAAATTTTGAAAACATTATCGATATATGCACAGGCACTGGAATTCTTGCCATAACACTTGCGAAAATTTTTCCTCAAAGTAAAGTTATTGGCATAGACAAATATATAAAAATTGCCAAAAAAAATGCAAAATTAATTGGAATAAACAACGTAAAATTTTTAAAATCAGATCTTCTCAACTTTAAAGAAAATTTTGAACATAAATTTGATCTTATTGTATCAAATCCACCATATCTTTCAATTGAAGATTTTAAACTTTTATCCTATGAATGCAAAAAATATGAACCAAAAGAAGCCTTTTATGGTGGAGAAGACGGATTAATTTTCTATAGAAAAATTAAAGATTTTTCACTTTCTTTTCTTAAAGAAAATGGTTATATTATAATGGAAGTTGATCATAAATGGCAGAATGTTTTAAACATTTTCATCGAAGCTGGTTTTAAAGATTTTAAAATAATAAAAGATTACAATCAACTCGAAAGAGTGTTAATCTTAAGGAAGGTTTAATGTATTTTACTGACTTTTTATTCAGAGAAATTAAAGATATTCTTGTAGGAAACAATCTCAATCCCAATAGGGCATATCAGATTTTCAACTGGATTTATAGAAAATTTGTCTTTGATTTTTCAGAAATGTCTGATATTTCAAAAAAAGAAAGAGAACTACTGGCTGATAATTTTAATATTATCTCCCTTGAACTTATAGAATATGTGAATGGTGATGATACTATAAAATTTTTATTTAAAACAAAGGATGAAAATTTTATAGAAACAGTTTTAATAATAGCCCCAAAGGATAATGATACAGAAAGACTTACACTTTGCGTTTCCTCCCAGGCTGGTTGCCCGCTCGGTTGCAAATTCTGTGCTACTGGAAAAATTGGATTCAAAAAGAATCTATCAGTTTCAGAAATTATATCGCAAATACTTTTAGTTGAAAAGTTTATCAAAGAAAATCTTAAGGAATTCAAGCCTCTCGGAGAAAGTTTAAGACATATTGGGAACATAGTTTTTATGGGAATGGGTGAACCACTACTTAATACCGAAAATACTTTGAAAGCTATAGATATCCTCAATTTTTCGGGTGGATATAATATTGGAGAAAGGCACATAACTATATCTACAGCCGGAATAATCCCTGAAATCGAAAAATTACTGAACTCTCAATTGAGACTTGCTATTTCTTTACATACTCCATTTCAAGAAATAAGAGAAGATATTATGCCAGTTGCAAAAAAATACAAACTCCCTGACTTAATAGAAACTTTGAAATATTATCAAAATATCACCGAAAGAAGAATAACATTTGAATATATCCTCATCTCTGGAATAAACGATTCTGAGAAAGATGTTATCGAACTCAAAAAACTACTTTCTGGATTGAAATACAATTTAAATCTTATAAATTACAATCCTGTGCCTGATGTTGAATTCAAGTCCCTTACTGAAGAAAGAATAAAATATTTCACAAATCTACTTGATAAGCATGGGATACCTTATGTATTAAGAAAAAGCAAAGGTTCTAAATTATACGCAGGCTGTGGACAGCTTGGACTTATCAAATTAACAAATGATTGATTGAAATAATACAAAAGGAGAAAATTAAATGCAGATTTTAATTTTAATATTTATAATTTTAGTTGGTGCTTGTAATAATGGAACTGTAAAAGAAACAATCTTAAATGAAGAAATCAACTTTCCATCTACAAACAACGATATCTACAAAAATCCAGATGGTTATAAACTTGTCTGGAATGATGAATTTAACGGCCAAGAAATAGACAAAAACAACTGGACATATGATCTCGGAGCAAGTGGATGGGGAAATAACGAATGGCAAAGATATACTTCTTCAAGCAAAAATTCATTTGTCTCTAATGGAATGCTTGTAATTAAAGCTATAAAAACAAGAGGAGGAATGGGAGGATATACATCGGCAAGGCTTAAAACAGAAGGACAACAATACTTTCATCATGGAATAATAGTTGCAAGAATAAAAGTCCCTTATGGTCAGGGTATATGGCCAGCTTTCTGGATGCTTGGCAAAAATTTTCCATCGGCAGGATGGCCAAGATGTGGAGAAATAGACATTATGGAAGTCGTAGGTGGCGATGAAACAAAAGAATCAACAGTTCATGGGACACTTCACTGGGGAAGTAGTTTTAACAGCAAGAGTTCAGAAGGGAGTAAATATACTCACACAGAAAATCTTTCAAAAGACTGGCATTATTATGAAGTCGAATGGGATGAAAATAGAATAAGCATAAAATTTGATGGGCAGATTTATTTTTCAAAACAGGTCTATAACTTAAAAGATTATTTTAACCACCCATTTTTTATTATCTTAAATATTGCTGTAGGAGGAAACTGGCCAGGTTATCCAGACAAAACCACTACATTTCCCCAATATATGTTTATTGACTGGATAAGATATTATCAAAAAATATGAAAATAAATCGCATTTTTTTTGTATAATATTTAACAATCTAATATAATATTTATTAATGATTTTGTGGAGATGAGAATGAATTTTAGAAAAAAATATTCTATATTTTTAACCTTTACATTAGGTATTTTTATAGGCTTACTTCTCATAGCTATCAATAAAACATTCTTTTCTGGAAGTTTGCTTTACTCACAGGCCACCCCAACCAACTCAATCCAGAACATAGAAGATGATAACTATTTCAAGTACTATAAGATGTTTACAGATGCCTATAAAATAATAAAAAGAGAATTTTTTGATAGTAAAAAAACAACGGCTAAAAATCTTCTCTATGGAGCCATAAGAGGAATGCTTGAAAGCCTCGAAGATCCATACTCTATCTATATGGAGCCAGAATTTGCAAAAGAATTTAATACAGAAATGAGTGGCAATTTCAGTGGTGTTGGTTTGCAGGTCGACTTAAGAGATGGCTGGCCTACTGTAATTTCTCCGCTTGAAGATACACCTGCCTGGAAAGCAGGTATAAAACCCGGCGACAAAATTATCGAAGTTGAAGGCATTTCAACAAAGAATACACCAATTGCAGAAATTCGTGATAAATTAAGAGGAAATCCCGGAACAAAGGTTACAATAACCATTTTAAGAGAAGGAATAAAAGAACCATTTAAAATAACCATTACACGCGAAGTAATAAAAATCAAAACCGTAAAAACAGAAGTAATAAATACAAAAAACAAAAAAATAGGTTATCTTAAGTTACTTGAGTTTACATTGCCAACAGCAGAAGATTTCAAAAAAGAATTATCAACCCTTCTCGATAAAAAAATTGACGGACTTATAATAGATTTAAGATACAATCCGGGCGGTCTTATCACAAGTGTAGTAAAGATAGTAGATTACTTTCAGAACGAAGGTCTTATAGTTTATACTCGTGGTAAAACCGAAGAAAACAATTCTGAATTTTATGCTTCACAGGAAAACACTTTTGTCCCTCTTAATTTACCTTTAGTTGTCCTTGTCAACGAAGGTAGTGCAAGTGCAAGCGAGATTTTTACTGGCTCAATGAAGGACACAGGCAGAGGTGTAATAGTAGGGACAAAAACCTTTGGTAAAGGATCAGTCCAAAAAACCTTTCAATTTCAGGAAGATGGTTCAATGATAAAATATACAGTGGCAAGATATTTTACTCCATCTGGGAAATGTATAGACAAAGAAGGCATAGAGCCTGATATAACAGAAGTAATGTGGTTTGATAAGTTAAGTGAAGAAGAAAAGAAATCAATAATCAATATCAATAATACAAATCTTATCTCAGAATTTGTAAAGAAAAACAAAGAAATTACAGAAGAAAAGAAAAAAGATTTTATCCTCTCTCTCGAAAAACAGGGGTATAAAATAAGTAGAATAACATTGGATTATATGCTATGGATGAAAAAAATTGAAAATAATCTTCCACCAGTGTATAATTTAGAGTTTGATAATCAATTGAGTAAAGCAATAGAAGTATTAGAAAATTATAATAAATACAAAAAAAATTATAAAATATATAAAGAGCCAAAATAAATTGGAGGAAATATGGCCTGGTTTGAAAAACCAAAATACAATATAAAAAAAGTAAAAAAGAATCCGATTGATAAAGCCGATGCTGGATTGTGGCTTAAATGTCCAAAATGTAATAGTATAATCTACAATAAGGAGTGGGAAGAAAATCTTCATGTTTGTCCTCATTGTAACTATCACGATAGGCTTAACTGTTATGAAAGAATACAAATAATACTCGATCCGGGAACTTTCGTTGAAACTCACACAGATATCGTAAGTATTGACCCATTAAATTTTCATGATGGAGAATCATATTATATAGACAAGATAAAATCAGCTATGGCCAAAACAAACTTAAAAGATGCCGTTGTAACAGGTTATGGACTTGTCAATGGACTACCTTTAAATATTGCAGTAATGGACTTCAGATTTATCGGTGGAAGTATGGGTTCTGTTGTTGGAGAAAAAATCACTTTAGTTATAGAAGACGCAATAAAAAACAAAAATCCTCTCTTAATTGCCTCAGCCTCTGGTGGAGCAAGAATGCAGGAAGGAGTGCTATCTCTGATGCAAATGGCAAAAACTTCAGCAGCACTCAAAAGATTGAGTGAAGAAGGCGTTCTCTATATTTCGCTACTCACCAACCCAACCACAGGTGGAGTAACGGCTTCTTATGCAATGCTTGGAGACATAATTATAGCAGAAAGAGAGGCTTTGATTGGATTCGCTGGACCGAGAGTTATTGAGCAAACTATAAAACAGAAACTACCACCAAATTTTCAAAAGTCTGAATTCTTACTTGAACATGGTTTTGTTGACATTGTAATAGACAGAAAAAACTTAAAACAAACAATTTATCAGATAATGGAATATACTTCTGGCTTAAGAAAGGAGTGATAAGTTGGAAATTAACAAAAAGGAAAATGTAGAGTTATTCCTGAAAGAAGGAATAGTAGTAAAAGACTTAGTTAAAATATACAAACAACGCAAGGTAGTAAACGAGATTTCTTTTCACATCAAAAAAGGTGAAATAATTGGTCTTCTTGGTCCAAATGGAGCAGGAAAAACTACCACTTTCTATATGATAGTTGGACTTGTAAAACCCGATAGTGGAGAAGTATTATTAAATGGGCAGGATATCGCTGGACTTCCGATGTACAAAAGGGCAAGAATGGGTATAGGCTACCTACCTCAAGAAATGTCAATATTCAGAAAGCTCACAGTAGAAGAAAATATAAGATCCGTTCTTGAAATAAGAGGTATGGAAGAAAGCGAAATAGAAAATATAACAAACTCTCTCATTGCAGAGCTTGGTCTTGAGAAAATAAGACACCAGAAAGCCTATACATTATCAGGTGGAGAAAAAAGGAGAACAGAAGTAGCAAGAATCCTTGCTATTCAACCTGAATTTCTTTTGCTTGACGAACCTTTTACTGGAATTGACCCCATCGCCATAGCAGATATACAAAAAATAGTTACCTACTTAAGAGAAACACGTGGACTTGGAATACTTATCACCGATCACAATGTTCGTGAAACATTAAAAATTACCGACAGAGCATATATAATTCACGAAGGTAAAATTCTTGTAAGCGGAACATCAAAAGAACTTATCAATAATGAAGAAGCAAGAAGAATATACCTGGGTAGAGATTTCTCAATGTAATTCTTTTTCAAGCGGATGAAATTTTTCATGTTCTTTCTTAAGCAATTCAGAAGTAACGTGAGTGTATATTTCCGTGGTTGAAATGCTTGAATGCCCAAGTAGTTCCTGAACAACCCTTATATCAGCACCATTTGAAAGCAAATGAGTGGCAAAACTATGCCTTAAAGTATGTGGATAAATATTCTTTGTAATACCTCTCTTTAAAGCACGTTTTTTTACAATCTCCCAGATAGAAACCCTTGAAAGTTTTTTACCAAGTTTTGATATGAAAATATAATCCGTAGAATTATACCTTTTTGCTATTCTTACCCTTGAATTTTTAAGATAAATATTAAGAAGCTCCATAGCGATATTTCCAACGGGAACAAGCCTTTGTTTATCACCCTTACCAACAACATTAAGAACATTCATTTCAAAAGAAAGATCAGAAATCTTTAAGTTTGAAAGTTCACTCGCACGAAGCCCACAGGAATAAAGAAACTCTATAATACAAGAATCCCTTACTTCATCAGGCCTGTCAAAATTTTCAATTTTCACAAGTTGCTCGACTTCCTGTAAAGTTAAAAATTCTGGAAGTTTTTTCTCATAATTAGGCCTTTCACAATCTGAAATTGGGTTATTTTCTATATATTCCATTTTAAGTAAAAAAACAAAATAATTTTTAAGCCCAGAAATTTTCCTTGCGATACTACGATTGTTATTATTCTTTTCATGCAAATTAATTACAAAATCAAGAATATCATTATGATCAATTTCGTCAATCTCTTTTGAATTATCAAGAAATGAAAAAAATTCTTTCAAATCGCTATAATAAGCATAAATGCTATTTTCTTCAAGTTTTTTTTCATATTTTAAATAGTTATAAAATTCTTCACAGTATGGAAAATCCATATTCACAACCCAAAAATAAGAAAAACTCCAAAATTATATCTATTTGGCTGCATTATCTCACTCAAAGGATTTGTATAAGTATATGAACCAGTTATACCAAGTTCAAAAATATTAAAAATATTGAAGGATACCATTGCACCGGGTTCAATAACAAAAAAATTATTTTTTTCTTCATAAGATACATTTTGATAGTTAGTTCCACTCACCAAATAAAAATTTTCCATTCCCCAGCCAACAAGACAATTTACATCAAGCCTTATAAAGTTAAAAAACTTTTTGTATAGGTCAAAAGTAATTCCTCCATAAAAAATACCCCCTGCATAAGCATTTGTTGAATTATATTCAATATAACTACCACCAATATTACCAGCAAAACCCACACCAAATACATCACCAAAGCCAAAAATTCCTTTAAATCCAAACATAGGAAGCCCAAATGTATTAAATTCATCACCATTCAAAACAATACTTTTATTATTAAAATACTTAAAAACCGGGCCACCACCAAACTTAAAAAAACTATCTTTTTTCTCTTCTTTTTTATTGTTTTTTTCTTCCATTTTATTATTTGTTATTTGAGGTGGAGGGGTTATATTATTTGTTAAAGCTTGATTTTTCTCTTTTTCGGCAACACTAATAGCATAGTCAATAACAGATTTAACAAAGTTATTTATCTCCTGAACTGGTACCTTATTTTTTAAATCTACTATTTTTTTACCACCTGAAATAGTTGTAGCTATTCTTTCTGCTGCACTTGATAAATCAGATACGCTATCAGCCTTTTCAGTTTCACCAAAGACCATCTCGCTTGTTTTAACATCTATAATTTTAACATTAAGATAATAAACACCCGATAGATAAGACAAAGACCCTATCATTATTTCATCAGCAGAAAGAAGCCCTCCTACTTTCCTCACATAATCTTCATTTTCATTAATTAAATACATCTTTTGTTCTTCAAGAACTTTATTGATCTTTTGTCTTTCTACAAGTCTATATTTCCCAATTTTAAAAACTTCTATCCTTAGCCTCTCTGAGACAAATTCAGAAACTTCTTCACTGACACCTTCTTTTGGCTCAATATTAAGAATAGCAAGTATCTTTTGAGTTTCTGCAAACAAAACTCCATTAAAAAATACTAATAAAAATAAAAACTTCTTCATATCAAAACCTCACATTCAATAAGTTAACACAGAAATTTAAAAAAATCAAGCAAAAAAAAACGGCTCTGTTTTAAAGAGCCGTTTTTATATCACAAAAATATTACTTTTTAACCTGAGGTTGTTGAGATTGAGCAGGAGAAACCGAAGGTTTCTTCTCTGTCATTGTACAATTACCGTTAAAAATACAACCACTTTCTATTATCAATTCAGGTGTCTTAATATCACCTGTCAACTTTGCATTATTAAAAAGCTCTACCCTCTCTGTTCCTTCAACATTTCCATTTATCTGGCCATAATTGGTAAGAACTCCAGCCTTAACAGTAGCATTTACAACTGCATTTGGCCCAACAATAAGATGACCACTTGCATCAATCTGACCTTCAAACTTACCTTTAATCATCAAAGACTTAGAAAATTTCATCGTTCCCTGAAAGTTTATATCCTCAGCAAGAACGGTATCAATCATACTTTCATCAATATTAAGTCCGTTATCCTTTGGCATAAAGCCTCCTTTTTTATTTTAATAAACTGGGCGCTATAGGAGTCGAACCTATGACCCCCTGCTTGTAAGGCAGGTGCTCTAAACCAGCTGAGCTAAGCGCCCTCACAAATTTAAGTGATAATATTTTAACTTATTTTTTTATTTTAGTCAAATTATTCTCACTTTCCCATAAGTCCACTGAGTAATATAGACGCAACCAAGGAAAGAATAGCATAAAACTCTGGTAAAGCTGCCATAACAAGACCGGGAACAAGAGTATCATGTCCTGAACCAATTGCAGAAGCACTCGAAGCACAAACTTTACCCTGATATATTGCTGAAACAAGACAGGCAAGCCCAACCATTATACCTGCACCAAGCACCAAAGCACCCTGATAAACGCTCATAGAAGAACTAACATAGCCAGAATAGATAAAGAAAGCAACAAAACCATATATACCCTGTGTAGAAGGTAAAACAGATGCAACAAGAAGTGTTCCAAAAGCATCAGGTCTCTTTCTTAAAGCTCCAATTGCTGTGCTACCACTGATAACAAGACCAATAGCAGAACCAACACCAGACAAACCAACCATAAGCCCAAGCCCAATTCCAGCCAATATAACAGCTAAACTCATTGTTTCCATATATTTACTCCTCAACTTTAAACTCTACTTTTTCTGAAAGGTCTATAAGGTCTACCCCCTCCAGTAAAACCAACAGCCTTGTAAAACTCAAGAAGTGTTAGTCTGAGAGGGTGAACAAAAGCTCCAAGCAAAGCAAGAACAAGGTTCAAACCATGACCTACAATAAGGATCAAAGTCATAAATATAATACCAAGAACATTACCATCTCCTCTTACCATTAAGGCTATTTGATTAAAGGCATTTCCAAGTAAACCTCCAGCAAGACCCAAGGCAAAAAGTCTCAAATAAGAAAGTATATCTCCCGGAACACCAGTAATAACACCATAAAGTTCCCATAAACCTATAAGCGGTCTTATAAAAATCTTTTGAGAGATATTATTAAAAAGTAAAATCAAGATAAGCCCTACAATAGCCATAGCAGAAAAAACAATTTTAGAAAATGGAACTAAACTTAAATAATATTTTATTCTTATAGGACCTATACTCATATCTCCCGGTGCAATAAAGACAATAGCATACGAAAGGATCCCCAGAAACAACAATAAAACTCCAAGAGGTTGTAAAGCCCCTTCAATACCAAATAACCTTATTTTATTAATAATCTGAAGTATATATCCAACAGAAACCTGTAGCACCCCAAGAAATATCGCAAACCCCATAGCTGAATTCATATCAGTAAAAACAACAAACTTCTTTAAATCTTCTGGAACAGGAAGACTTAAAATCTGCAAACCAAATACCGTATTGAGTAAAATTCCGCCAATTATAGTAGTAATACTTAAGACTACACCAAGCATCGCTATTGATTTAAATGACTTATCTTTTACAAAAAATAATGCTCCCAAGGTTGCAAGTAGCATTATAATTCCATATCCTACATCAGCAATACATAGACCAAAAAATAAAGCAAAAAATGGTGCCGTAAATGGGGTAGGATCTAGTTCATAGTATTTTGGCAAACTATTTAACTTTGTAATAACCTCAAATAGAGAAGAAAATTTGTCATTCTTAAGTTTAACTGGCACATCTTCATTCTTAAAATCTGGATTTTCTATATAATAAACAACATCATTTTTATCAAGTAGTTCTCTTACCTTCTTTTCAGATTTAACCGGAAAATAACCAGTAATATATAAAACCTTATCTTCAACAAGGTTTGAAAAATTCTCTCTTCCAAGCTCAAAAAACAACTCATCAGAAAGTTTGTTCATTTCCTCATCAAGATCCTTCAAATAACACTCCATTGATGAAATAGAAAGTATCGCCTCTTTAAGGAGAGTTTGAAGATGATTCTTATGAGTAATCACTTCTGAGAGCTTCTTCATTGGAACTTTTTCAAGTTTTGCTTCCTGTAAATCAACTAATTCCTCTGTAAACAAAACAAAGTATATAGTATTACCATCTTTGCTTATTTCGTTTATGTTATATCCTTTTTCTGAAATTTTCTCAAATTCTTCAGAACTACAGCTATAAAATCTTACAAAAATTCCTTCTTTCTCAAGTTTCGCAAAAATAATAGGGTCAAATTCTCCCCATCTTTCCAGAATTTTTATTTCTTCATCTGTCTGTTTAATCCTTTCAAGCAAAGATTCATATTCTTTCTCTGAATTCTCAATTTTTCCCAAAAGATCAGAGATGTTTTCACAAACTATTTTTTTATTTTCCTTAACCTTATTTTCTTTCAAGAAAGAAATAAGAAAATTCTTTGCTTTTTTAATTCTATTAATTTTAAACTTCAAATCTGAAATTTTATCATTTTCTTTAGAAAAATCCATATTTAAATCAACAACACCAAGCTGTTGTAAGTTCTCAAGAAAAAGTTCTTTCATTGAACTGTGAATCAAAATCGAGAGCCTCTTCATCCTTTCTACCATTTTATGCCCCCGCCTGCTTTTGTTTAGTTATCTTTTGTGCAGACTTCTCAAGATTATCAACATCTTCAAGGTATCTTTTTATCTTTCTTATAGCTGAAGCATACTCTGGTATCTGAACCTTCTCATAGAGGTTTACTTTTTGCGTTGTCTTTTTTCTTGCGTAATCAAGAATTTCAAGTTTCTTTTTTGCAACCTCTATCTGAACAATAAGTTTGGTCAATTCTTTAAGATAATCAACCCCAAAAATAGTCCATGCCGGATTATGAAAGAAAGAAAAATCAAGCACTGTAAAATCAACTTCTTTTAAAACAGGAGATTTTACACCAGCTATTTTTTGAACATTGAGTAAAATATCTTTAAGATAAAAAATATCTGGAAATTCTCCCCACAATCTTACAAAAGAATCTATTTCTTCAAATTTCTTTTTCAAACTTTCATTGAGATTTGAGAGATTATCCTTTTCTTTTTTGAGTATAAGTCTTAAAGCAGACTCTTTACTCTTTAATGTTGGCAAAGCAGATTCTCTTATTCTGAGTTGCTTACGCAACTCCTGCATTGCAACTTTATTAAACTGATATTTTATTGCCATTATTTATTACCCTTCCAGTATTTTGCCACAAGAGCTTCCTTAATACCAACTTCAGAAGGATTAAAATATTTGCCAAACAATTCCCAAGCTGTATCAAGCATTTCTTCAACAGAGATATTAACATCTATAGCAAGGAGCCTTTCAGAATATTCTGAAGAAAACTTAATTGCTCTCTCATCATAATCAGTCAAATCAAATCCATTGTCCCTTTTAGTCTTTGCATTTGCAGCATCAGCATAAAGTCTTACCGCAGCATTCATAACCTGAGGATGATCCTCTCTTGTTTTTTTACCTATAACAAGCTGCTTTAATCTCGAAAGAGACCTGAATGGATCAACTATAACCTTATTAATATCAGAATCTTTTCTCAAAAACAACTGACCTTCCGTTATATAACCTGTATTATCTGGAATAGCATGTGTAATATCACCACCAGAAAGTGTTGTAACAGCTATAATCGTTATAGAACCACCATCAGGAAACTGCACAGCTTTCTCATAGATTTTAGCAAGGTCAGAATAAAGCGAACCTGGCATAGAATCCTTAGAAGGAATCTGATCCATCTTGTTTGAAACAATAGCTAAAGCATCAGCAAAAAGTGTCATATCTGTTAACAAAACAAGAACCTTTTGCTTTTTATCAACCGCAAAATATTCTGCTGCCGTAAGAGCCATATCAGGAACAAGTAGTCTTTCGACAGGTGGATCTTCAGTAGTATTAACAAAACATATTATTTTATCAAGTGCCCCAGCATAATCAAACAAATTCTTATAATAAAGATAATCATCATTTGAAAGCCCCATACCACCAAGAATTATCTTATCCGCCTGTGCTCTTAAAGCCACGTTAGCCATAACCTGGTTATATGGTTGATCTGGATCAGCAAAAAATGGAATCTTTTGCCCTGTAACAAGTGTATTATTAAGGTCTATACCAGCTATCCCTGTTGCAATAAGCTCTGAAGGCTGTTTTCTTCTTACAGGGTTAGCAGCAGGACCTCCAATTTCCCTCTCTTCTCCATCTATTTCAGGCCCACCATCTATTGGTTTACCATAAGCATTGAAAAACCTTCCGGCAAGAGCATCTCCAACCTTAAGAGTAGGTGGCTTACCAGTAAATATAACTTCTGCCTTTGTTCCTATACCAGCCGTTCCCTGAAAAACCTGCAAGGTAACTTCATTACCAAGAATTTTAACAACCTGAGCCGCCTTACCGTCAACATAAGCAAGTTCCTCATTTTTAACTCCTGTTGCTTCAAGACTACAGGTTGCTTTGGTAATCTTCGTAATCTTTGTATATACTTTCTGAAATGCTTTCTTTTCCATAGCTTAAGCCCCCCTCTTCTCAAGAAGTTGCCTTATTTTTGACTCATAGTTCTTGAATTCAGGTGAATTAAATTCACTGTAGTTCATCTGCTTGAGTAAATTTATTATTTCTTTGAAATATGGGCTAACCTCTTCAAAACTCTCAAAATTATAATCTTTATCACAAATCTCCATCACAAGATTAAGCATATATCTTTGTCTTGGGAATGGAGTAATAGAATCAATTTTATCAAAAGCATCCTGCTGCATAAGGACAAAATCTATAACTTCGGATTTCCAGTAGGTCACATGATAATCAACAGGCACACTATCATCACCAAGAATAGTTATTTGCTCATAGGCTTCTCTACCTCTCTGAACCCAGTTCTTTGCCTTCAAAACATTTGAAACCCATTCAGGTCCAACATTCTTTTCAAAAAACTCCTGAATCTCTGGATATTCAAGATATTTTGAATAACTTTCGAGAGGATCAACAGCTGGATATCTCTTTGAATCAGCTCTCGACTGAGCAAGTGCATAAAAACATCTTGCGACTTTCTTCGTTGCCTCTGTAACTGGTTCCTTAAGGTTACCTCCTGCTGGAGAAACCGTTCCAATAAAGGTTACAGAACCTTCTCCACCATTTCTCAGCTTAACTATTCCAGCTCTTGCATAAAAGTTAGCAATAATAGCCGGCAAATCCATAGGAAAAGCATCAGGTCCGGGTAATTCTTCGAGTCTGTTTGACATTTCTCTCAATGCCTGTGCCCATCTTGAAGTTGAATCAGCAAGCATAAGAACCTTAAGCCCCATCTGTCTATAATATTCACCTATAGTCATAGCTGTATAAACTGATGCCTCTCTTGCTGCAACTGGCATGTTTGATGTATTACAGATGATTATTGTTCTTTCCATAAGTTTTCGACCCGTTCTTGGATCAATCAACTCTGGAAATTCTGTAAATAGCTCTACAACCTCATTTGCTCTTTCACCACAAGCTGCAAAGATAATAAGATCTGCCTCAGCATTTTTAGAAATTGCGTGCTGCAACACCGTCTTACCACAACCAAAAGGCCCGGGAATAAAACCTGTTCCCCCTTCTGCCATCGGATTAAACATATCTATTATTCTTACACCTGTTTCCATAACTTTGTATGGTCTTGGTTTCTCAACATAAGCCTTTATAGGCACTTTAACAGGCCATCTCTGAACCATTGTGAGAGATTTTGTTGTGCCATCTTCAGCTTCAATAACTGCTATCTCATCATAAACTCTATAACTATCCTTCTTCGCAATCTTTTTTACCTTCCATTTACCTGAAATATTAAATGGAACCATTATCTTGTGATCTATCCAGTTTTCTTTTACACTTCCAAGAAAATCTCCAGCATAAACAAAGTCACCTTCCTTTGCAATTGGAGTAAAATCATACTTCTTCTCAGCATTCAAGGAAGGAGTATATTCTCCTCTCTTAAGAAAAACACCCTGTTTTGCATAAAGATCATTAAGAAGACCATCATAAACATTTGAAAGCAGTCCCGGTCCGAGTTCAATCTCAAGCATATGTCCGGTAAACTCTACTTCATCATCTATCTTAAGTCCTCGCGTGCTTTCAAAAACCTGTGTATAGGCAACATTTCCGTTAACTTTTATAACCTCTCCCATCAATTTTCCATCATTAGCCACAACAAAACATATTTCATTCTGACTTACAGGACCATCAACTTCTATTGTGAGGAGATTCGCAATGATACCTCTTACTTTACCTTTGGTCATTTTTTCCTTCCCCCTACTCTTTGAAATTCAACTGGAAAAGAAATCTTTGCTTTTATAGAATTAACAAGTTCTTCAAGTTTTGCTTTACCCTTTTCTGGAGTTAAATTTTTCCATCTATTTACACTTTCTAACTTTTTACCAATAGCAAAAACATTTTTGACAGAAAAAAAGTCATCATCAACAAGCCTATCTAAAATATCCCACCTTGCTTTTTCAATCAACTCTTCAAAAAGAACATAATCATTCTTGTTTAAAGCATCTGATAGCTTCTCAATAAAAGGGAATTCTATTTGCATTCCAAAATCAAGGGTATTCGCCCTTACAATCCTTTCAAAGTAATCGCCATAGTTTATAAGTTTATTTTCATCAAATGAATTTTTATACTTCATAACCATTGCACGTGATAAATTGGTAATAACAAGTTCACAATCAACATAATATTGTTTCACAAAGTCATACATCTTAAGTTCATCTATCTTCTCATAAAACAACTGAGTTAATTCATCGACTTCAGTTTTAGAGGGATAAAATCTTTTACCTGCTTTAGAGAAAAAAATATAATCTGCTATAAAAGGCATAAAATAATCTGGATCTTTTATATTTTCTAAAAATTCTTCCTTTGAATAGAAAGATGGGGTAATAAATGGATCTTCCTCTTTTTTGAAAAATACGACATTTTTTATATCATTAAATAGATACATCAATTTGAGATTTTTGAAATCTTCAGGATGTAATTCCATCTCGCAAAACTCAAGAAAATCAAAAAGAGCCATTCCTCTGCTTTCACCCTGAAGTATAACATCTGGAAGACTTGCAACAAGATAATAATACTTCCTCATTTATTCTCCGAAAAAAGTAATTCTTTCGTTTTTTGTTTTAAATAAGAAGCAAAAAATTGATTCATATCTTCATCAGTAAATGAAAGAATAAAATTTCCGTCCTTTGGCTGGATTTTAAAACCACCTTGCATTCTTCCTTCAAAAGTTAAGACCACATTTTTACCTAAAGTATCTTTGACCTTTTTACTGAAAACCTTTTCAAATTCGGCTTTTTTGGATTCTGGAAGTGTGATTTCAATATCAGAACTTACATCCCACTTTTTAACAATTTCAGTCAAAATATCTTTAACAAACTCAACATCATTAAGAGCATTAGAAACATCAGTCTTCAAAGAATTCTTTGAAATAAAATCAATAAGTTCCTGCTTTAAAGTTAATTTCACCTGTTCGGCTGCCGATTTAAGTTCCACTATTGTTTTTCTGTATAAATCATCTTTTTCCTGATTGGCTTTCTTTAAGATATGTTCTTTCTCATTTTCTGCATCTTTAATAATCTTCGCTGCCTTTTCTTCAGCTTCTTTTATTATCCTTTCGGCCTCAGATTTTGCCTTTTCAACTCCTTCAGAATAGATCTTTTCCGCTAACTTCTGGAGCTTTTCATCCATTGGGAGCCCCCTGTCCTAAAATTTTATTTAATTTTATTGTAATTTATTTTAAAAAAAAATACAAATTTATTTTATTATTAACCCAAAAATTATGTATATACCATATAAGTAATAAAAAAAAGTAAAAAAAAATTTTTGACCATTTATTCCAAAAAACAAAAATAAAATTATCACTCCACCCAATACTGCAAAAAAGTGTGCAAGAATTTTATATATTTTATTTTTTGAAAAATAATAAATTTTAAAAATTGATAAAATATAAAAAGCAAAAATAAATAAGTAATACAATTGAAACCAGTTCAATATTCCACAGAAAATAGAAAGAATCAAAGACACAATAATCAAAGCATCAAATCTATCAAACTTCTCTTTATAATAAAACGAAAGCAATAAAAGTCCATAACCAAGCAAACTATAGTGAAAAACAAACCCACTAAAATTAAAATAAAAAGGAGAAAAAGAAAGAATTATCCCAGCAATAAACACAATCTCCCATTTCACAATATAACCTCATTCCACTTAAAAATAGGTCCATCTTTACAAACCAGCTTATTGCCATTTACAGTCTCAATAGAACAGCCTTTGCAGGCACCAAACCCACAGGCCATATAATTCTCAAGTGAATAATAAGCCTCTATATTCCCGCAAGAAGAAAAAATTTTGTTCAAAGCTCTGAAAAGTGGATTTGGTCCACAGGCATATATTACTTTCTCATTAAAGTTCTCTTTCACAAGCAAATCTATAACTGTCCCCTTTTCTCCCACACTTCCATCATCAGAAGAAATAACTACATCAAAATCTTTAAAAATATCTATGGCAGGTAATAAACTTTTGCCTCTCACTCCAAGAAGCAATTTTATATTTTTTACCTTTTTTGCAAGAAATGGAAAAGGTGCGACGCCTATACCACCAGCTACAAATATAGCATCCTTATCAAACAAAGGAAATGAATTTCCAAGAGGTCCTATTATATTAACACTTTCACCCTCTTTTTTCTGAGCCAAAAGAGTTGTTGCTTTCCCTCTTATTTGGATAATTAATTTGAGGACATCTTTCTCAACATCAGAAATCGAAAACGGACGTCTCAAAAAGGGATCATAACTATCATTCACCCTTAAATTAACAAATTGTCCAGCCAACGAATTTTTTGCAATATCTTTTGTCTCAATGGAGAGATAGAGATAATTATTAAAAATCCTTTTTTCTAAAATCCTGCAATCTTCCTGAAATTTCAAATTTAACTCCTCTCTTTATTATAAAGCAGAGGAATTAAAATTTCTATTTTGGTAAGAATTGAGCTTTTTCTCTATCCCATTTAAGAATTAGTTTTTCTGTATTCAAATTTTCCTTCATTTTAGCAAAAAAGTTGGCTTCATTTTCTTGCAAATAATAACCCATCGTATAATTTAACTCCAAGGATAAATCTGTCCCGTATCTTGGGAGTGAATATAGTAATGCCCTTTGATTGTTTTTAAAAAAGTTGTCTATCTTTGTTTTATTTTTATTATAGAAATCTTCCTTAAAAAATCCCTTCCAGAAATTTTCAGCAAAAATCTCTTTTTTTACATCTTTCCATTCCTGATTTTCAACCTTATAACAATAAAGATTAGATTGATCAATTCCTATCCCATCCATACTGCTTTGATAAATAAGAACATAATCTTTTTTATCCGAAGACTTAAAAAGAGCCATATAAATCTCATAAGTTCCCCCACCAGTTCCTTCATCAACCACATCCAGATAACCATTTTTAATATCAACAACTACGTCCATTTCTTCACCATTACACGATATAGTATAATATTTATTATTTTTTCTTGAAATTTTATAAAATTTCAAATCATCTTTAATCTTGCCAGCCTTAATGAGTTTAAAATATTCATTATAATAATCAAGAATAGTTTGAGAAAAAGAGAGAGAACTAACTAACAAACTGAAAAACAAAATTTTCTTCCACATTTTACCCTCCTCAAATTTTTTTATTTAAAAATTTTAAAATATAAAACCAAAAATCATATCATACTTTTGGTATGATTTTTAAAAAAAGTCGGGAGTGTTAAACTCCCGACCTTATACTATAATCAATTTCTACCATTTATTATTTCTTCTTTTCTTTCGAGTAGTGTGCTTGTGTTATTGACAACAACATCGTGCCTTGCTTTAACTTCTGGAAGATAAAGTTCCATAAAATACTTTGCCACATCTTTCTTTCTTTCAGAATAACAGGCATCTCTTAGCATCAAATAAGCAATTGTGGTATAAGTTACCATCTCCACAAGTCTTCTTGCATGGTATTCCTGATAGTCTGGATCATCTTTCTCTCTTACGTAAGCAATAGCTTTCTCAGTAAGATCCTTCATTTCCTTGGCAAATTTATGCAATGAAGAATCACTTATGCAGGAAAATTCTTTATCATACTCATTGAGCTTCTCGATAGCAACACCTTTAACTATTCCACCAATTGCAGCAACAACCTGAAGTTGTGTTGTTCCTTCATAAATATTTGTTATTCTTACATCTCTGTAGTGTCTTTCTACATTAAACTCCTTCATAAAACCAGTTCCACCATGAATCTGTATAGCATCATAACAAACCTGATTGCCCATCTCAGTATTATAAGCCTTTACCATAGGAGTAAATAATGCTGCAAGTGCTGTATATTTCTTTAACTCTTCTTTTAAATCCTTCTCTCTCTCTGGATATTTTTCTATAATATGTTCAAGCCCATTTTTTATATCAACTATAATTGCTGTTTCATAGAGAAGAGTTCTACCAGCCTCTATTTTAACCTTCATATTTGCAAGCATTTCAGTAACAGGTATCATTTCCTTAATAGCTTTCTTAAACTGCACCCTTTCCTTTGCATACTTTTCAGCTTCTCTATATGCTGCCTCAGCAATACCTAAAGCCTGAGCTGCAATAGCAAGTCTTGCACCATTCATAAGTGACATAACATACTTTATAAGCCCAAACTTCCTTTTTCCACAAAGCTCAGCTGGAGCATCATTAAACTGAAGTTCGCAGGTTGGAGAACCATGAATACCGAGCTTATTTTCTATTCTTCTGATTCTCATATGCTTTTCTCTCTCATAGATGAACATAGAGAGACCTCTACCATCTGTTGTGCCTTCTTCACTTCTTGCAAGCACAAGTGAAATATGTCCACAACCATTAGTAATAAATCTTTTTACTCCTCTGAGTCTCCACTGCCCATTCTCATCTTGATAAGCCTTTGTCATAACAGCCTGAAGATCGCTACCTGCATCTGGTTCAGTTAAAGCCATTGATCCTGTCACTTCTCCACTAGCAAATCTTGGAAGATATCTCATCTTTTGATCTTCATCACCAAATTTATTGATTGTATCTGCTATATCCTGCAATCCAAATAGGTTCATAAGTGCAGCGTCAGCCCTTGAAACTATCTCAATAGCTATTGAGTAAATAGTAACAGGACAATTTAAACCACCATACTTTCTTGGCAAAGTAAATCCCATAAGGTCAGCCTTTGTTAATGCATCAAGAGCTTCCTGTGTGCCTTTGGCATATCTTACTTCACCATTTTCATAATGTGCCCCTTCTTCATCAACTTCACTTGCCTTTGGAGCAATTATATTTGCAGCTATATCACCAACTACCTCAAGTATTTTGTCATAACCATCAATTGCATCAACTTTACTTACTGGAGCATAGGGATATTTCCCTTTATCAGCAAAATTATCCTCAACAAGTTCTATAACCCTATCAAGTTTCATATGCTTCATATGAAACTGAATATCATCATTATCTCTATAAAAATTTTCCATAAAAATCTCCTCTTATTTCTTGATTGATTTAAATGCTTCTATCATTTTAGGAACAACATCATTCAAATCACCTACAATTCCATAATGTGCAATATTGAAAATAGGTGCATTTGGATCACTATTTATAGCAATAATTCTACTTGATTCACTCATTCCAGCCATATGCTGTATCTGTCCTGAAATACCTACTGCAATATAAAGTTTTGGTCTTACAGTTGTTCCAGTCTGTCCAACCTGATGATCCTTTGAAATAAACCCAGCATCAACTGCTGCTCTCGAAGCTCCCACCTGACCACCAAGGACATGGGCAAGTTCATGAATAAGTTTGAAATTCTCTTTTGAACCAACACCCATACCACCAGAAACAATAATAGAAGCAGATTTTAAATCTACAGATTTCTCCTGTTGAACCTTCTTTATAACTTCAGAAATAAAGAGTGTCTTTGGAAGTTCATCTTTAAATTCGATTATTTCTCCTTTTCTTTTTGGATCAGGATCCTTCATTTTCATAACACCTTCTCTCACAGTAGCCATCTGTGGCCTGTGATCAGGTGAAACAATTGTTGCAATAATATTTCCACCAAAAGCTGGTCTTATCTGATAAAGAATATCTTTGTAAAGTTTATCCCCCTCTTTTGTAGAAGGTTTAACATAATCCCCTATCTGTAAATCTGTACAATCAGCTGTAAGTCCTGTCTTAAGCTCGCTTGCAACTCTTGGTGCTAAATCTCTACCAGTTGTTGTAGCACCATATAATACAATTTGAGGCTCATATTGTTTTACAAGATTTACAACTATGTAAGAGTAAGGCAATGTTGTATAATTCTCAAGAGAAGGATTCTCAGCAAGATAAACTCTGTCAGCACCGTAAGAATAAATTTTATCCGCAAGAGAACGAACATTATTACCTATAAGTATTGCACCTACTTTTACATTCAACTTTGAAGCCAGATCTGTAGCTTTACCAAGTAATTCAAGGCTTACATCACTTATTTTACCTTTATTTTGTTCTATATATACCCATACTTCATTGGTTTTCATATAAACTCCTTATCCAATAATATGCTCAGCCATAAGTTCTTTCATCAAAGAAACAATGGCTTCTTTAGTATTTTCTATCTTTTTAAGTTCTTTTGCTGTTAAAACAACACTTTCGATCTGTTTAACCTTGGTTGGAGAACCTGAAAAACCGCAGTTTTCGGGAGCACAATCAATATCTTCATGTCCCCATGTTTTTATAACAGGACTCTCTTTTGAAATTTCAAAATTATTAAAATAATCTTCATTAAGGTTTGAAAGCTCAATAGAAGTCATTGCCTTCCTATAAGCAAGAAGTCTTTTTACAGAAGGTGGTCTTGGTGTATTTGCTTCAGCTGTAACAGTCAACAAAACTGGAAGTTTTGTCTTTATATGTTCATAACCTCCTTCGATAGATCTTTCAACTACAATATGATCCTTATGAACTTCAAGAATTTTGTCAACAAAAGTTACCTGATTAATTCCAAGTTTTTCGGCAGTCTGAGGCCCAACCTGTGCTGTATCACCATCAATAGCCTGTCTTCCACAGAAAACAATGTCAACCTTACCAAGTTTTTTGATTGCCTGAGAAAGAACATATGAAGTAGCAAGAGTATCTGCACCTGCAAAAACCTTGTCAGTAATAAGTATAACATCATCAGCTCCCCTGTAAAGGGATTCTCTTAAAACCTGTGCAGCATTTGGTGGTCCCATAGTAATAACTGTAATTTTTCCACCATGCTTATCCTTAATTTTTAAGGCTTCTTCCAAAGCATTGAGATCTTCTGGATTAAAAATAGCTGGCAAAGCCTGTCTGTTAACAGTTCCATCCTCTTTCATAGCTTTCCCTGTAATATTATGAGTATCTGGAACCTGTTTTACCAAAACAACCATTTGAAAACTCACAAACTCCTCCTCTATTTTTTATAAATACAAATAAAACAAAATTTTAACTATAGATTATAAAATGTTTTCTATAAAAGTCAATAGACAAATTTTTAGATAAAAAAATAGGTGTCTGGTAAAAACCAGACACCTTATATAAAATATTATTGTGCTTGCTGTAAATTATTGACAGTAGGAGGAACAGTAGGAATACCAAGTTTCTCCATAAGAGCTTCATTTTTCTCAATCTTGAATTCCTGTCTTTTTGAAGTCACAAAGGCAGCAATCCATTCCTGCAATTTTCTATTGTATAGATCCTGCTCAGCATATGCTTTTATCTGTTCTGCTTTAAGACCCATTTTTTCAAACTGCTGTCTATTTTTCATATAATATTCTTCAATTTCAGCTTTTGTAGGTTTGAAAATACTTTCATCCTTTATCATACTTTTTAAGTACAACTTATAGATTGTATCCCTTAATGCAAGCCTTACAGCAAGTTTTGAATCGGGTGTGTTATAAATTCCACTATTAAGTGCTTTCACTGTAAGAACATACTGGGAAATGAAATTTTCAAGCACCTGATATTTAAGAATACTTTCATTAGGAAGATTTATTCTCTGCTGCTCTGGAATCTGGGATAAGAAAAATTTATATCCCTCTTCAAACTCATTCTTGCTTATAGCATATCCATCAATCTTGACAAGCCAATCATTACCAACTTCACTTGCCTTTGTTGGATATAGAGAAATATTTGCATTAGCTTTTTTACCAAAGGCAAAAAATATAATAGCTCCTCCAATAACAAGCCCAACAACAAACGATAGCCCGATAGCAATAATTAAATTATTCTTTTCATTCATACTCCACTCCATATTTTAATATCATATTAATTTATCTTAAAAAAAATAAAAAATCAAGTTTTTCTTGACTTTAAGAAAATTTTTTATTATAATAAGTTAGTTAGTGTTTACTAACATAAAAGGAGGTTTGTATGGCAAAGAGAATTTTATTTTATGATGCCAAACCTTATGATATTGAATTTTTTGAAAAGGCAAACCAAAAATATGGCTATGAGTTTAAATTCTTCAAAGAAAAACTCGATAAAGAAACCGCTGTTTTATCAAAAGATTACAATGTTGTTTGTCTATTTGTAAATGACGACGCAAGCAAAGAGGTAATAGAAAAACTTAAAGAAAACAACGTTGATTTAATAGCCTTAAGATGTGCAGGATACAATAATGTTGACTTAAATGCGGCGTATAAAAACAAAATTCATGTAGTAAGGGTTCCAGCCTACTCTCCTTATGCCGTAGCAGAACACACTATAGCTCTTATGCTGACATTGAATAGAAAAACCCACAAGGCTTATTTAAGAACAAGAGAATTAAACTTCAGTATAAATGGACTTATGGGTTTTGATATGTATGGCAAAACTGTTGGAGTAATAGGCACAGGACAAATAGGTAAAATTGCGATTCAAATATTAAAAGGTTTTGGCGTAAAAATACTTGCTTATGATGTTTACCCAGACAAAAACTTTGCAGAAAAGATGGGATTTGAATACACAAACCTTGACAGAATTTTCAGTGAATCTGATATTATTACACTGCATTGTCCTTTAACTCCAGAGACAAAATACATAATTAACGAAAACTCTATAGCAAAGATGAAAGATGGAGTAATAATAATAAATACAAGTAGAGGAAAATTGATTGATACAAAGGCATTGATAAACGGTTTAAAAACTGGCAAAATAGGTGGTGCTGGCCTTGATGTATATGAAGAAGAAAGTGAATATTTCTTTGAAGATTATTCGTCTCAAATTCTTACTGACGATATTCTTGCAAGGTTACTTACTTTTCCAAATGTAGTAATTACATCGCATCAGGCATTTTTTACGAAGGAAGCACTCACGAATATTGCAGAAACAACCTTGCAAAATATTAAAGATTTTTATGATGGTATTCCGCTTAAGAATGAAATCTGCTATAGGTGTGGACAGAGTTTTCCAACATGTGATAAAACAAAAAAAGGCAGGTGTTTTTAATTTTCTTTGACAATCTTTTTCTACTATGTTAGACTTAAGTTAAAGGAAGTTTATGTTAATTGGAACATTTGCAAATGTATTAACTGTCATTGTGGGAAGTAGTATTGGAATAATTTTTAAAAAATCAATCCCTGAAAGAATTACAAGAATTATTTTCGATGGGCTTGGTTTATGCACTATTGCTATTTCCTTAACTATGATACTCAAAGCAGAAAATATGGTTTTAATTGTTTTCAGTATTTTACTCGGAGCCTTAACAGGTGAAATATTGAAAATTCAGGAATTTTTTGATTCACTTGGTGGTAAACTCAAAAACCTCATCAAATCAAAGGATGAAAATTTTACAGAAGGCTTTGTTGGAGCCTTTTTGATATTCTGCGTTGGTGCAATGACTATCACAGGCTGTTTTGATGAAGGAGTAAGAAAAAATTCTACGATTCTTCTCACAAAGGCAATTCTTGATGGGTTTTGTTCTATAGCTTTAGCTTCCACTCTCGGTAGTGGTGTTCTTTTTTCTGCCATACCTCTATTTATCTTTCAGGCTTCTTTAACTTTACTCTCAAGATGGATAGAACCATTTTTAAGCACTGCGGTTATAAACCAGATTATCGCCACAGGTGGAATCCTTGTCCTCGCAATTGGCTTAAATCTTTTACAAATAAAAAGAATAAAAGTTTCAAACCTCCTGCCCTCATTGATTTTCGTTGTGATATTGAGTTTTATTTTTTAATTACGGCTAGCCCTTATAAATAAAAAAGGGGTGAAAACACCCCTTTTTATTTTTTAATATTTTTGATAGTAATAATATAATATATAAGTGCCAATAGTTATTGCTAGAATAAATTGACTTGAATTAATAAAACCATAACTATATACCTCTTGTTTAATTGTGATTATGCCCCCACTACTAATACTCCAAGTCACTGTTTCATTCGTCGTTTTACCTTCAAAAGTGCGATAAGTCCAATCTACAGTTCCATCACTTTTGAAGTTATAGATAGATGGCGAATTATCAAGGGAATAATTTACTTCCCCAGAAGAGCCTTTATACTTATAACAATACCAGCTTCCATAAAAAGCAGCTGCAGGATTAACACTAGATGAACTCGAAGAAGAAATTGAAGATACTGAACTATATGATGAAGAACTGGAAGAAAAACTTATAGACGAACTTGAAGATATCGAACTATAAGATGATAAACTGGAAGAATATGGTGATGAAGATAAAGATGACGAAGAACTAGGATCATTAGAACAAGACAAAACTAAAACAAAAATACAAAGTAAACTAACCACCCTGTAATATTTTAACATAAAAAATTTTTCTCCTATTTTATTTTTGGTATAATTTTAACAAAAAAAAAAATAGTCAAATAAATGCATTGTTTTTATCTGAAACAGGAGGCTGCCTCACAATCTCCCGAAAGGCTGCCCAAAAGATATTTAGATTGTTTCGCCTTATACGAAGGCTCGCAATGACGGGCTTTTGTGTCATTGCGAGGACTCCACACAATTTTAGAAGGTTACAAGACAACCTCAATTAAGAAAAATAATCCTCAAAATTTCACATTTTATATAAATCAAGTTTATATTTTAATAAAGTAAAAATTATGAGGATAATTATGTCTCAGGATTTATATCACATTTACGAACAAATCAAAGACAGAGTTGACAGACAACTGAGTAAATTTTCATACTTAAGAGATTATGGAACAGATGAAGAAATATTTGAAGAACTCATTTTCTGTCTTCTCACTCCACAGAGTAAAGCCAGAATGGCTGAAAAAACTATTGCAAAACTGAAAGAAAAAAGTTTACTATTCTCGGGTGATAAAATATGTCTTGCAAACGAACTTAATCTTGTAAGATTCAAAAATCATAAAGCAGAGTATATTTGCGAAGTAAGACAAAAACTTATAATAAATGGTAAGGCTCAAATAAAATCTATTCTTTCTCAATTTACAGATATTAACGAGAAAAGACTCTGGCTCTTTAAAAACATAAAAGGTATGGGAATGAAAGAAGCAAGCCATTTTTTACGTAATACTGGATATTACAAAGATGTAGCAATACTTGATAGACACATTCTTAAAAACTTAGTCATATATAAAAAAATAGACGAAATTCCAACTCTATCAATTAAAAACTATCTCAATATTGAAGATATAATGAAAGAATGGGCTATTGAATTAAAAATACCTTTTGAATATCTTGATTATGTCCTCTGGTATAAAGAAACAAATGATGTCTTCAAGTAGTTAAAAAGCCGCTGTGTTTGACATTGTCTTTTTCTTTTGTTCAAGTTCTATGTTTCTTTTTATGATTTGAATAGTTTTTTCAATACTGCTTACATCACGGCAGAGTATCTTTCCTTCATTAATTGAAACTGTTTTCTCAAGATCAAGAAATTTCTTAAAATGCATTGCCCATTCTTGCTTATTAAACCCAAGAAATTTCATAAGTTCATCAGGCCCAAAATCAAATTGATATTGAACATTTGGAGCAAAGTTAACTCTTGCTTTGTGTAGTTGAGTATATAAAGCATCATAAATTCTATTAACAGGGTCTTTAATTAGCAAGTTAGCAAGCTGTCTATAGATAAGCCATATTCTTTCACTCAAAAGCTCTATAATTCTTGTGGCTATTTCTGGATGAGCCTGAACTGTTGGTTCAAAGTTTGTCTTGTTTATTGCCATAACCTTTACAGGCCCAAAAGCTATAGCACTCGCACTTCTTGGTTTATTGTCAAGTAAAGACATCTCACCAAAAATATCGCCTTTCTTGAGAACCGCAAGTAAAACCTCAGAATTATTAACAAACTTTGTAATCTTAACCTTTCCTTCCTGAATTATATACAATTCATTTCCAGGCTCATGTTCAAGAAATATTATCTGTCCATCGTTATATAGTGAATAAAATCCCTCTTTTTTGGGAAGTAAAGAATCTGGATTAGGATTTATTTTAGCAAGTTTTTGCTTTGCCTGTGGTATGTATCCCCCTTCAGGACAGAATTTTATATAATGTGCATAGGCATAAGCCGCCTGATTGAATAATTGATTTGCATAGAAGTATTCACCAAGATCAAAAAGATGGTTTGGATCCTCTTCAAGAGAAGATCTTAATGTAAGTTTGGTAAGAACAGAATCATAATACCTCAGTTGTTTACCAAAATAACGAAGTATTTTCATAGCGATTGGAGCATTTTTTTGTATCAAAGCACCAAATTGCTCTCTTTTTACTACTATTGTTGAAGTGTCTTCTATCGCCTGAACAGTTTCTATTCTTGGTCTTCTTGACATACAGGATATGACGCCAAAAAAGTCCCCCACTCCAAGCACAGTCTCTTTATCACCTTCAAGCATTGAAGCCGACCTTGTCTCTGCCACTTTACCCTGACGAATAATATAAAATTCATCGGATTCTGTCTGATCTTCAATAATTATGTATCCACCTTTCTTGAAATTAGCAGCACTGAATACTACTTCTTCTGGCATTTATTCCTCAATAAAAACTTTTTACTGACCTGTATATTTTCGACTAATTTGCCTTATGAATTTAGTTTTTAGTTAATTTTAATCTAATTTCAATTTTATATCAAAAAAAATCATAAACCAGAAAATAAAAATTTTTTGTCTCAGAATGACTTATATAAAGTGTATACATTTTTCCATTTTTTTCAAGAAGCATTCCTTTATCCATCTTTTTTATCTCAAATTTTTTTAATAAATTGGATATATTTTTACCGATTATATCAAATTCTGCAAGTTCAAATCCCTTTTTATTTGTATATAGACATCTTTTGAAAAAATTGGTTATAAAAATCGGGTGATCAAGCTCATCGAAAACACTATTTGGTTTAAATCCACTTATAAAATCATCAAAGTAAAAGTGAGAAAGAAATTCATCATAGGTTATAATCTTAAGTAAATTTCCAGACTTATCAACTACTGGCACTTTCGCATTTTTTCTATTATTTTCTTTAAAAATAATATCCTCAATCTCAGAAATTCTTATAAAATTAATATTCTCAAAAAGTTTAAAATTTTTTGTTGTTATTCCAAATTCTATATCTTTTTTTAAAACAACTCCAAGATATTCATTGTCTTCAAATACAAGAAGTCCATTTGCACTCGGAGCCTGAAAAAAATATTTTATCAAATCTTTTGAAAGCCTTTCTTCCATCTATTTTTCCTTAATAGTCAAAATATTCTCAAGATCATCATTTTCTATTAAAAAATATCCATTTTTTTCACTTGATTTTGCTATCCATTTTCCTTCTATATCATTATCATAAATCCAGAGAAAATTTGTCTTATCATCAGAATATAAGCTAACTTCATAAACTGGCTTTTTATTGACCTTGCTTTCTATAAAATCAGAAATATTAAGCGAATAAATATCTATCAACTTTTCATTGAAGTTGGATATCACTTTTCCATTAAGATAATAATTTTCTCCCTTCTTAATAATATTATATTTTTTATTTTTATTCACTACAACAATCGAATTGATTTTATCAACATTAATATCAAAAATTGTTGTGTCTCTTATAGAATCAATATCAAAAAGAAATTCAATATCTCCTTCCACAACATATAGCTTGTTCTTGTAATACAAATAACGATATCGTTCATCAACACTTTTAAAACCTAAATCTATCGTTTCTTCAAGATTTTCACCTGTTAATTTGATTCTCAAAACATAAGGAGAAAAGCCATAGTCTTCTACTTTTGAAAAATTGGTTATAGTATAGATTAATTTAAGTTTTTTTAATTCACTGAAAAGTTTTTGAACTTTATCCATTGCGGCAAGCTCTTTAAATGGATAAACTATTCTCCACTCATTATCATTGGTGATAATAAAATGCTTTTTTGAATCAATTAACTCAATTTGAGATATATTGGCAACATTAAGATTGTCAAATAAGCTCTTTTTTTCCGTTTCCTTCTGGTTATAAAGTCTCATTATAGAAAGAATTAGCATCACAAGGAAGAAAACAAATAAGATAATAATACTTTTGAGTCTTTTCATAAAGTTTCCCTTACAATTTTATAAGATTATAGCATTTTTTCTTTCGATAGTCAAAGCAAAATTTAATTTTACAAAATGTAATTTTTAAGTTAAAATATTTGAAATCTTTTTTTCTTAGAGAGGGGAATTATGGAATTTACCGTTGATTTCATTGAGAACCTTGATGTAAATCCAATTGAAATAGTAAAAAAAATATCAACTGAACTTTCAATACCAATACAAAAAGTAAACGCTACTATAAATCTCCTTAAGAGTGATAACACCATACCATTCATTGCAAGATATAGAAAAGAAGTTACAGGAAACCTTACAGAAACAGAAATAAGAGAAATTTCTCATAGACTTGAATACCTTGAAAACCTTGAGAAAAGAAGGATAGAAATAATAAAAAGCATTTTTAATCAAGGGAAACTCTCTGAAGATCTATACAAAAACATACTCAAATGTGAAACGATCACAGAGTTAGAAGACATTTATGCCCCATATAAGAAGAAAAAGAAAACTCGCGGTATGATAGCTATTGAAAAAGGTCTTGAAGAACTTGCAAATCAACTTTACATTTTAACAGACAAAGAACTTGAAGAAGAGGCGAAGAAATATATATCAGAAGAAAAGGATGTAAAAACAATAGAAGAAGCATTACAGGGTGCTATGGATATAGTAGCTGAAAAACTTTCACAAAATATAGACGAAAGAAACTTCGTACGTGAATTTATAATTTCTGGTGGAAAGATAAAAGTAGAAGGTTTGAAAGATGAAAATTCAAGTGTTTACAAAATGTATTACGGCTTTGAAGAAGAAATAAAAGAACTAAAGCCTCACCATATTCTTGCTATCAATAGAGGAGAAAAAGAAGAAGAATTAAAAACAGAAATAGTTTACGATGAAGAAAAACTCATAGAAGCTATCTTATCAAAATATAAAGCAAAAAATAAATATCTTCCACTTGCTTTAAAAGATGGTCTTAAAAGACTCTTAATACCTTCTGTTTTAAGAGAAATTTTAAACACTAATACAGAAAAAGCAGAAGACCATAGTATAAAAGTTTTTGCAGAAAATTTAAAACATCTTCTTATGCAACCGCCTATAAAATCTTCTACTATTCTTGGTATAGACCCTGGTATAAGAACTGGAACAAAAGCTGCAATCCTTGATAAAACAGGTAAATATTTAGGACATTTTGTATTTTATCAGGAAAGAGAAAAGGAATCAAAAGAAATAATTGCAAAAGTATGTGATAAATACAACATCGAACTCATAGCCATAGGAAACGGCACTGGAACTCATGAAGTTCAGAAAGTAGTAGCAGAGGCAATAAGTGAATACAATTTACCGGTAAGCTATACAGTCGTTGCAGAAGATGGAGCATCAGTCTATTCTGCTTCGGAAATAGGTTTAGAAGAATTTCCGGATCTTGATGTTACAATAAGAGGAGCTATATCTATTGGAAGAAGGCTACTTGATCCTCTTGCAGAACTTGTCAAAATAGATCCAAAATCTCTCGGAGTCGGGCTTTATCAGCATGATGTTAATCAGAAAAAACTTTCAGAAACACTTGATGAAGTTGTTGAGTCTGTTGTTAACAATGTTGGCGTAAATGTTAATACAGCTTCTTATTCTCTCCTTAAATATGTCTCAGGTATAACTTCATCACTCGCAAAAAGCATTGTAAATTTCAGAGAAACACATGGTATTATAAGCTCAAGAGAAGAACTGAAAAAAATTCCCGGCTTTGGAGAGAAAACATTTGAACAGGCAGCTGGATTTTTAAAAATTCCTGAAAGTAAAAATATTCTTGACAATACATGGGTGCACCCTGAAAATTATTCAGTTGCAAAAGAATTGCTCGAAATCATAAAAAGCGGCAAAAACCCAGATAAAACAACAAAAGAAAGTTTATCACAAAAATATAATGTTGGTATTTCTACTATTGATGAAATTATTGAAGAATTAAAGAAGCCAAATAGAGACCCAAGAGAAGATTATCCAAAGCCAATATTACAGAAAGGAGTTATAAGTTTTGAAGACCTCAAGGTTGGAATGAAGGTGACCGGGAAGGTTAAGAATGTTGTTGATTTCGGAGCTTTTGTGGATATTGGCATAAAAGAAACAGCCCTTGTTCATATTTCTGAGATTTCTGATAAGTATGTAAGTCATCCTAATGAAGTTTTAAAGGTTGGAGATATTAAAGAATTTAAAATTATTGAACTTGACCCAATAAGGAAGAGAATTTCATTGAGTTTAAAAGGTGAAGCTGGTAAAAAACCACTGCCTAAAAAAGAAAATAAAACTTATGCTCCAGGGACACTCGGTAGTTTTTTAAATAATTCAAATTTAAAAAAATGATGTTTTCGGATAGAATTGAATATCCTTTTAAAATAAACGAACTTACAAAGTTGATAGAGTCTGTTGACAAAAAAAGGCTAATAAACCTTTCAGAATCAAATCCAACAAAGGCTGGATTAATTCATAAAAAAGATATTCTATCCTGTTTTTCAAAAACAAGAAATTTGAAGTATGAACCAGACCCAAAGGGCATAAAAGAAGCAAGAAAAGTAATTTGTGATTATTACAGAGAAAAAGATATAATTCTTTCTATTGATGACATAGTCATAACCTCTGGAACAAGTGAGGCATATAGTTTTATTTTCAAAATATTATGTAATCCATTTGATAATATCTTAATTCCACAACCGGGTTATCCTCTCTTTGATTATCTTGCTTCACTTGAAATGGTTAAAACCAAACCCTATAAACTCGAATACACTCATAACATCGGCTGGAAAATAGATTTTGACTTTCTGATTTCTCAAATTGATGAAAAAACAAAGGCAATAGTTTTAATCAATCCCAACAATCCAACGGGTTCATATATTTCAGAAGAAGAAAAGAAAGAAATAATAAATATAGCAAAAAAATATAACTTAGCATTAATTTCTGATGAAGTCTTTTTTGATTATAATATAGATGGTAAAAATTATAATTCCTTTGCGGGTGATAAAGAGTGTTTGACATTTGTGCTCTCTGGAATATCAAAAATCCTTGCTTTACCACAGATGAAACTATCATGGATAGTTATTTCTGGAAAAGAAGAAATAAAGAAAGAAGCCATTGAAAGACTTGAGCTTGTAAGTGATACATTTCTATCTGTTTCTATACCAATCCAGAATTCACTTAAAGAATTCTTTAAATATGGAGAAAAATTAAAATCAAAAATTATAAATAGGGTTAAAGAAAATTATTTTATACTTCAAGAATATTTTAATAATTCTCCTGTAAGAGTCCTCAAAACTTCTGGCGGCTGGTCTACTATACTTGAACTACCAAAAATTATCTCCGAAGAAGAATGGATTAAAAGACTTCTACTGGAAGAAAATTGTCTTGTTTATCCCGGATATTTTTTTGATTTTGAAAGGGAAGCATTTTGTTCATTGAGTTTAATAGTAGAAAAAAACTTGCTAATAAAAGGAATAGAAAAAATAATGCAAATATTTTACAGACATCAAAGTTGATATTTTATTTTTTATCCTGTAAAATTATTAAAAATTAATAAGGAACTTAAATGTATGAAAAAATAATTTCTATCATCTTTTTTATCTCCTTCAACATTGGTTTTGCAATAACAGTATTATCGTTTCTTTATTACATAAACCAGAAAGAAAAAATTGGCATTATCTATTTTTTTATTCAAGTTGTTCTACTATTTTACTTGTTAATAGATTTTTTGTTTTTCAGAACAAAAAACTATGAATTAATAAGAGCTATCTTTTTGACAAGAAATATAGCTGTAATTTTGATTATGTTATTTTTTCATTATTTATTTCAGAATGAAAAAAACAAAATATGGAATTTTGGGACGATTTTTCTCATTATTTTCAATATAATTATTACAATTTCACCTTTCTTTTTTGATACATCAAATTTCAAGCCACGTATTGGATTTTATTTACAGTATATAGTTGCCTTTATTGTTGTTTTAAATATTATCATTGTTATTTCAAAAAATAAAAATTTTATAAATCCAGAAAAAATAAAAAAACTACTTTCAACATTTTCAATTATGATATTTTTATTTCTTTTTTTCCTTATTTTCAGTGATTTAAAATGGATAAAACTTGAAAACGAAATTCTCAATAAAGTAGTTTTTTTCCCTTTTCATAGCATATTTTTTATAATATGGCAATTAATCCTATTTTTCTACCTATTAAAATGGACAAAAATAAACCCATTTTTTGCTGTAATAAAAAATGAAACCAAAGAATGCCTGTCCGTAAGAGAAAAAGAAATAATAAATATGATAATACTTGGCTACTCTAATAAAGAAATTGCATGTAAACTTTTTATTTCAGAACTTACAGTAAAAACACATTTGCAAAATATCTATAAAAAACTCAATGTCTCAAATAGAATCCAGTTGTTAGAATTCTTAAAACAAAATCCATTCAAGTAAAAAAGATGAAAATTTGAAACTTGTGTTTTATAATCTTTGAGTTATGAGGAGATGATATGATATTTAAGGACGAAGTAAACATTTTTGTTAAAGCTGGAAAAGGTGGAAAAGGTGCTGTAAGTTTCAGAAGAGAAAAATACATACCAAAAGGTGGTCCTGACGGCGGGGATGGCGGAGATGGTGGAGATGTAATAATAAAGGTCAATCCTCACTTAAGGACACTTTCTCACATTCATAACAACCAAAAATTTAAAGCAAAAAATGGTGAGGATGGAATGGGTGCCTTAAAACACGGTGCAAACGGAGAAGATATAGTTATAGAAGTTCCAGCTGGAACAGTTGTTTATGATAGAAACACAGGAGAACTAATCGTTGATCTTACAGAAAATGATGCTTCCTTCGTAATAGCAAAAGGCGGAAAAGGAGGCAAGGGTAATAATTATTTCAAAAGCCCAACAAATCAAGCACCTTATTATGCTCAACCCGGTCTACCCGGTGAAGAAAGGGAACTCAAACTTGAACTTAAGATGATAGCTCACGTTGGACTTGTTGGCTATCCCAATGCTGGCAAATCAACTTTAATTTCAAAAATCACAAATGCAAGACCAAAGATAGCAAATTATCCATTTACAACCCTTGAACCAAATTTAGGTGTTATGACAATAGATGACGCTTACACGAGTATACTTATAGCAGATATTCCGGGTATAATAGAAAAGGCTCATGAAGGAAAGGGACTTGGACTTGAATTCTTGAAACACATCGAAAGAACAAAAATCATACTTTATGTTATTGATATAAATGATAGTCCTCTCGAAAAATTTGAAATTTTAAGAGATGAACTTAAAAGCTATTCAGAAGAACTTTTTAATAGAGATTTTCTCATAGCTTTAAATAAAATAGACTTAATTTTTGAACAAAAAGAAATTGAAAATATAAAAAAGGAGTTTTTAAAATATACCTCTGAAATTTTTACAATTTCTGGTCTTACTGGAGTAGGTTTAAAAGAGTTAAAAATAGCTTTATACAAAAAATATAAAGAAGCAGAAGAAAAAAATGAAAAAAAGTTGTAAATTTTTAAAAAAATATATTATAATCCTTAAGGTATGAAAAGATAGTTTTGGAGGTTAAAATGAAAGTAGTAGTAGGAACCGATACTTACTGGCCAAGAGTAAATGGAGTAACTGTTTCAATTCAAACATTAAAAAGAGAACTTGAAAAGATGGGTCATGAATGCTATATTTTAGCTCCTACTTATGATGATAAAGTAAAAGAAATTGAAAAAAATGTTATCAGAATCCCTGCTTTACATGTTTCAACAATTTCAAAAGAAGATAGACTTACAAGCCCTTTTGCAAAAGGAAAGGTTTTCAAATACCTTGATGAAATAAAACCAGACATAATACATGTCCAGACAGAATTTACAATGGGAACAATGGTAAAAAAATACGCACTCAAGCATAATATCCCACTCATAATAACCTGTCATACCTTCTGGGAAGAATATATTCATCATTATATTCCATTTTTCCCCGAAAAACCCGAGAAAGCATTCGTAAGATATCTGACAAAAAAATTCTTCAGAAACGCAAAATACATAATTGTACCAACAGCAAGAATGGAGGAAAAACTCAAAGAATACAATGTTGATGCAAAGACTGTTGTTGTTCCCACTGGTATTGCTAAAGAAGATTTTGACGGTATCTCAAAAGAAGAGGAAAAGAAAAATTCTTTTCTCTATGAGAAATATCCAGTCCTTAAAGGAAAAAAAGTATTACTCTATGTAGGTAGAGTTGGACATGAGAAGAATCTAAGTTTCCTTCTCAAATCTATGCAAAAACTTAAAGAAAAATTTAAGGATTTTGTTTTGCTTATTGTTGGTGATGGTCCGGGTAGAAAAGAATTTGAAGAAATGACAAAAACCTTGGGAATAGAAGAAAATGTAATCTTTACTGGCTATATGGATAGAAAAATTATAAAGAGAGTTTATGCATTTGCTGATGTATTTACCTTTGCATCAAAAACTGAAACACAAGGACTTGTAACCATAGAAGCTATGATATGCAGAACACCTGTAGTCGCAATAGGAGAAATGGGTACGAAAGACGTTATGCAGGGAGATAACGGTGGCTTTATGGTTAAAGATGATTTAATTGAATTCACAGAAAAAATATATTTACTTCTCACAGATGAAAAATTATACAAACAGAAGTCAAAAGAAGCATATGATTATTCAATGAACTGGACAACAGATGTACAAATCAAGAAAATAATGGATGTCTATGAAAAAGCATTAAAAGAGTAAAATTTCACACTTCAATTAAAATTTTAGTATTATATTTAACAATTTTAAAGTAAAAAATTAAGCGGTTTATATTATTGACTTTTTTATATGGAGGAAAATGTGAAGGGTGTTATTGTAGCTGCTGGATATGGCTCAAGGTTTCTGCCTATTACCAAAACCATTCCAAAAGAAATGTTGCCAATATATGATAAACCTGCCATCGATTTCATACTTGACGAATTTGAAGAAGCTGGCATTAAAGATGTAATAATAATAACAAGTAGAAGAAAAAAAGTTCTTGAAGACTATCTGGATAGAGAAATAGAGCTAGAAGATTTTTTTAAAAAAGCTGGAAAGGGAAAATATTCTGAAATTATTAAACCAAGAAATATGAATTTTTATTTTGTAAGACAGAGAGAAATGAAAGGAACAGGAGATGCACTTCTTTTGCTTAAGTCAATAATCTGTGAAGATGCTTTTCTTGTAGCTTACCCAGATGATATTGTTTTATCAAATCCCGGATTATCAAAAAGTATGATTATGGAGTACAATAAAACAGGAAAGAATATTTTAGCCGTTCGAGAAGAAAAAGAAAATCTATCAAGATACGGAGTTATAAAACCAAAAAAAGCTGATGATATAACTTATGTAGAAAAAATTATTGAAAAACCACCAGTAGATAAAGCACCAAGTAATCTTATATCTATAGGAAGATATGTATTTACAAAGGAGCTACTTGAACTTCTTGAAAAAGAATATGAAAAACATACTACTGGAGAATTTTATCACATAAATGCAATAAACAAACTTGCAGAGGAAAATAAAGTCATAGCCTATCAATTTAGTGGGATTATGCTTGACACAGGAGAATTAGATAGTTATACTTTATCAATAGTAAAGTATTTAGCTTCAAAAGAGGAATATAAAGATATAGTAAAAAAAATAAGTTCTATTTTACCAAAATAGGACTATAAAGTATCAATATCCTTTTATAATGATAAAGGAAAAGGAGGTTTATATGCGTAGAATTTTAGTTATTCTTTCGTTGTTAGTTTTTGCTGGCTATGTTTATTCTTCAGATTTTGATGTGATGACAAACGATCTTTCTGGTGTATTAAAAAAGTCTGCAGAAAAGATCTCAGGTGAAATGAAGAAACATATGGGCTTTTTCACTGGTTCTGGTAATATCACTCCTGTAAACACAAGTGGTTTCCCGGGCTTTAAGTTTGGTCTTGGTGGTGGATTAATGCTTAACTCTGTTTTCTTTCAAGTAATGGCGAACCCTGCTTATCTTGATGCCTCTGATAGTAAAAACGAAGGTGGACTTGGAGATTTATCGAAGGCAATGGCAATATTTCCTATTCCTTATAATGAAGTCTATGGTAAAATTGGTATCCCTCTTCTACCACTTGATGTTGGATTAAGACTTGGTTATATGCCAAGACTTGAGTTTGGTGACACCGAAGCAAAAGTTGGAGCAGATCAATTCCACTTTGGAGTTGAAGGTAGATATTTGATATTTAAGGATCCTACTGGAATACTTAAAGTTGATTCAAGACTTTCGATTGATTTTGACTATGGAAATGTTTTACTTTCAGGTACAACATCACAGGCTGCTTATGCAAACGACACAGTAATAGGAACTAACAAAGTTACAGCAACAATGTCATATAGCTGGGGGGGTAGTTCTATAGGACTTAAGATTATAGGTGCTGCTGATTTAATGTTTGTTTCTATTTTTGGCGGTATTGGTTTAAATCTTAATATTGGAGAGGTTAATACTAAACTGGGTGTAAAATCTGATTTCACTCCTGCTCCTTTATTGCCATTAACTTCTCAGACTTACGAAATAACAGGTGAATCAAAGATGGGATATGACATATTTGATATGAGATTACTTATCGGTGGACATCTTCTTTTCATAGACTTTGGATATGAATATGGTATACTCTCTGGAGATATGGCTTTTACTCTCATACCTATAGCTATAGCTTTTTAATTGATTATAAAATGCAACCATACGGTTAACCGTATGGTTGCAAAAATAATAAAAAGGAGGATTTTACGAAAAGTAAATTTATTAAAAATCCTTCTGCTCTGCAATTTTTTGAACCACGACCTGAGCACATCGAATTGATAAATGATTTGATTTCGGATATTTTTGAAGAATATGGGAAAAAGGAACTCTATGAACCACTCAGCTTCTCAATAAGAGAATTGATACTCAATGCATGGAATTCAAACATCAAAAATCTTGTTTTTGCAAAAAACAATCTTTCACCAGAAGATTTTAAAGATTATATAAATGGCCTTAAGATCTTTAAGACTATTTTAAACAAAAAAGAACTGGATGAAATATCAAAAGAAGTATATAATTTTAACTACTGGATAAAGTTCTGTGCTTATGTTTCAGAACATGGAGTAAGATTTGAAATAATAAATAACTCCCCTCTTCTGCCAATAGAAGAGAAAAACTTAAGGTTAAAATTAAAACTCGCTCATGCCTGTGCAGATTTAATTGAATTATACAATCAGGCTAATTTTGAAACAGATGATGATAAAATAGGACTCGCATTTATAATATTTTTGCTTAAAAAAGCAAATGTAGATTACAATCTTTTCAGAATAGGAAATATTGGAAATTCTTTAAGAGCAAGGATTGAAATTCCATTTTCATCATTCTATATTCCAGAAAGATATAAGTATAAAAGGTAAGCTAATCTTATGGAAATAATACTCATAGTTGCAGTGGATAAAAATTTTCATATAGGTTATAAAGGAAAAATTTTGTGGGATAATCCATTGGATAGAAGGCTCTTTAAACATTTTACAATAGGAAATACAGTCATAATGGGTAGAAAAACTTTTGAGTCTATCGGAAAACCTTTAAAAAACAGGCAAAATATAGTATTATCAAAAGGTTTAAAACAAATAGAAGGTTGCATTATTGCCTCTTCAATCGAAGAAGCAATAAATAAAGCAAAAAGTAAAAAAGTTTTTATAATAGGTGGAGAAGAAATATACAAACTTTTTATGCCACTTGCTAATAAAATATATCTTTCAGTGATTGATGTTGATACAGTTGGAGACAGATTCTTTCCACCAATTGACGAAAATCAATGGGAATTAAAATGTAAGAAAAACTTTAAGACTCTTGAATTCAGAATTTACGAAAACAAATTAAACTTAAGGCTCTAAAAATACCGATAAATAAAAACGGAAGGACATAATGAGGACAAGCAAATCAAAATTAGCAGAACTTCTTGCGATAACAGAAAAATTAAACCATGTTAAAGACCTTGACTCTTTACTTGACAATATACTTTATGAAGCAAGAAAATTTACTTCAGCGGATGCCGGAACAATATTTCTTGTAGAAGGTGATAAGCTGAAATTCAGTTATTTTCAAAACGATACACTTGATAAAAAAAATCCTACAATAAACCAGTTTATATATTCAATTTTTGAGGTGCCAATTGATGAAAAATCTATAGCCGGCTATGTGGCTCTGAGTGGGAAACCTTTAATTATTAACAATGTTTATGAAATAAAAGATGATGTCCCCTATTCTTTTAATCCATATTTTGACAATATTTTTGAATATAAAACTGTTTCAACACTTACTGTTCCTCTGATAACCAGTAGACAGAATGTTGTTGGTGTAATGCAAATAATAAATGCTCTCGATGAAGAAGGAAATATAACTCCTTTTGATGACGATGACAAGATGTTTGTGACATTTTTTGCGAACAATGCTTCTGTCGCAATAGAAAGGGCAAAGATGACAAGGGAAATGGTTTTAAGAATGATTAAAATGGCAGAGTTAAGAGACCCAAAAGAAACAGGCAATCATGTAAACAGGGTAGCAGCATATACTATTGAGATATATGAGAGACTTGCCAAAAAAAAGAATACTCCCCTTAGCGAAATAAAAAAAACAAAAGATGCCTTACGTATAGCAGCTATGCTTCACGATGTAGGTAAGGTCGCAATCTCAGATACAATCTTAAAAAAGAAAGGAAAACTTACAGACGAAGAATTTAAGATAATGAAACTACATACTGTTTATGGTGCAAGACTTTTTAAAAACTCAATGTCAGAAATGGATATCATTTCAAGAGAAATTGCTTTAAATCATCATGAAAAATGGGATGGAAGTGGTTATCCCGGCTATATCGATAATATTTTCTCTGATGAAATTAAATTTGGAAAAAGTAAAAAAGGTGAAGAAATACCACTTTTTGCAAGAATTGTTGCTTTAGCAGATGTCTATGATGCCTTGATATCTGAAAGAGTTTATAAATCCGAGTGGAATGAAGAAGAAGCAAAAAATTATATATTATCACAAAAAGGAAAACACTTTGATCCAGAAGTTGTTGATGCCTTTTTTGAAATATATGACGTTATTCTTGCAATAAGAAAGAAATATTCAGATTAGGAATGCAAAAATGGAACAACTTAAAAGTTTAAAGGAATTAACAGGAACACTTACTGAATTACCGAGAGGTGGCTATCTTGTAGATACTTCGGCTGGATATATACAATTCGGTTCTCCACCAGAGACACTTAAAGACACTATTTTCCTACCAAAGGGGGTTCCCTCAATTTTTATACTTCCGATGGAACATTTTGATCCAAAAGTTGGAATGAGTGTTGCAGAGATTGAATTCCCAATTTATTATAACTTTTTCTTAAAAAAAAGAAAAACAAAGGTCTATGTAAGTCCAGATCACATTGAAAATATGAGAATAGTTCTTGAAGAATCTGTTTTTGGCCCAAAGCACCTTAATATAGAAAGAGATATTGACAAAAACTATTGCCACTATATTCCAGATTTAAAAAAAGAAATAGAATTTTTCAGATCAGGTAGAGAATTAACTGATATGGTTGAAATACTACCAATAGACAAGAAAGGATTCAAAATAGAAAACGTTTTTATTAAACCAGAAAAAGATGGTGGTTTTAAAGTTTACGATAATGAAAACTTTCTTACTGATATTCCTTCAAAAGTGAGTTTTAAAGCATTATACAGTCTTGGTTCTACTCTTTCTGAACCTTTTGATCCACCTGAATTTGGTATAACCTGTCTTGGTAATTCACACGGATTTGACCCATACCAGAATACATCTGGCTTTATTCTCTGGATAAACAAGGTAGGAATAATGGTTGACCCACCTGCAAACTCGACTTTTTGGCTTAAGGATTCAAATATAAATCCAAAACTTATTGATAGCATAATCTTAACCCACTGTCATGCAGACCATGATGCTGGTTCATTCCAGAAAATACTGGAAGAAACAAGAGTAAGAATATACTCTACCCCAACAGTAATGGAAAGTTTTGTAAGAAAATATTCAGCATTAACAAGGATTCCTGCTTCAACTATTATGAAAATGTTTTATTTCTGTCCAGTTAAAATTGGACCATCTTATAACATTCATGGTGCCGTCTTTAAATTTCATTATACATTGCATTCTATTCCAACGATAGGTTTCAGATTTATATATCGAAACAAGAGTTTTATCTATTCTTCAGATCACTTAAATGATCCTTCTATAATTAAAAAATTTTATGAAGATGGTGTTATATCAAAAGAAAGATATGAGGATTTACTTAATTTCCCGTGGCATCTTGACATAATTTACCACGAAGCTGGTATTCCTCCACTTCATACACCTGTAAGCTACCTTAATTCTTTACCTGAAAACATTCAGAAGAAAATTACAGTTTATCACATAGCTGAAAAAGACTTCCCAAAAGATACAAAATTAACCCTTGCAAAATTTGGGGTTGGAGAGACAATCTATCCAGAAATAGAGAAACATGAACACGAAGAGGCTTACAGAATTCTCGATGTATTCAGTAGAATAGAAGTTTTTAAAGATCTCCCATTTGATAGAGTTAAAGATTTGCTACTTGTTGTTAAAAAGGAAAGGTTTAATAAAGGCGATTTGATAATTAAGAAAAACACTATGGGAGATAAATTTTACGTTATAATTTCAGGGACAGTAAGCATTAAAGGACTTGAAGAAAAAATGAAAGAAGAAAAGAGTTATTCAAGTTTTGAATATTTCGGAGAGGCTTCTATTATTACAAATACACCAAGAAAGGCTGATGTCTATGCAGAAACAAATGTAGAAGCATATTCTATAGACAAAGATTCATTTTTAAGGTTGATTGAAGGAACAAAAGTAGAAGAAAATATAAAGAAACTTGCAGCCACAAGAAGTGCAAAAAGCTGGATGACCATAAAAGCAAATCCATTTTTCAAAGATCTATCATCATTTCAAATTACAACTCTTGAAAGTATGATGACAGAGATTGAAATAGGAAAAGATGAAGTTATCTATTCCCCAGAAAAAACTCCAGAATACGTCTATATAATAAGTGAAGGAAAGGTTATAGAACAGGATGAAAAAGGAAATACAAAAGAATATGGTAGTGGAGATATAATAGGAGATGAATGTTTTATAAATGGTAAATGCCGTTCAAACTTACTCAGGGCAAAAACAAAAGTCAAGGTATACAGGATAAACGGAAAGGAATTTATGCATTTTCTTGAAGAAAATCCGGGCATATGGATGAATCTATTATTTGAAAGAGGGCATTAAAATTCTTCTTTTATTGATTTTTCCTCTTTTATCTTTTTAATAAGTTCTTTTTTATTTTTGACTTTTGTCTTCTTATATACTGAACTTAAATGATCCTTTACAGTTCCAATAGTAATATGAAGTTTTTCAGCAACCTCTGAAATGCTTTCTCCCTGCAAAATTCTTTCAAGAACCTCTCTTTCTCTTCTTGTAATCTGGTATTTAAGATAAAACTTTTCACCCGGTAAAACAGACAATCTGACGAAAGAATCAAGCTCAATAATTACAAACCTATAACCAGAAAGAAAACTTTCATAATTAATAAAATCAACTCTACATAAAACAGAGACTTTATTACCTTTTAATGTTAAAATGGTAAAATCTATAAAATCCGAGTGAGATTGTTTAATCACAAGTTTGAGATAATCTTCAAACTTTTTCTTTTCTATTATCAATTCCTTAAAGTTCATCTTCTCATCTGCCATTTCAAGAATCTGATGTGCCTTTTTGTTAATATTAATTATGTTATATTTTTCATCGGTTTCTATTATACCCAGAGGAAGCATCTCCACCATATCCCTATATTTTTCTTCATCTTTCTTTAACTTTAACAAAGCTGAATTAAGCTCAATCCCGGTCTTTTCTTTTTGATTAAATATTGTAGAAGTTTGAATCGCACTGCTTACTCTTTCCCTTAAAGTAGGATATAAAAACACTGGTATTTTATCATTTAATTCTATTGCCATATAACCAAAAGTATCATACTTTGTAAAAAGTATAAAAAATAGTAAAGAATATCTTTTACTTTCAAGAATAAATGAGGAAGGAATGAGTTCCCCTGTAAAAAATATGTTTTTTTCACCTTTTAAATCAATTCTTCCTCTTTCATCAAAAGCAAGCTGAACTGTTGACATCTTTGAAATATTCACATTTCTATCATTAAATAAAAACATAAAAAAAGATTTTATATTAAAATAATTAGAAAGTTCGTTGTAAAGAATATTACTTATTTCATCAAGATTAAACTCATAATCAAGATGACATATCAACATTCTCAAAAGCCAAATATAATTGTTAAGATATTCAATTTTTGCATTTTCCATTCTCATCATATAAAAACTTATAAGCCTGTGAGATTCAGAAAATATTCTCTCAAGAATTAAAAAATTTTCATCAAAACAAGCCATATTTTTAATGACAAGATAAAGCTCGTCTAAAATATCGTCCCACTTCTTTAAATAACCATGGTCATTAATTCCTTTTAAAAAAATATCGTTGAGAACAAGCAAAAAAACACCCTTTACTTTTTTCTTTTCAAGATCTACAATGAGTGAATCAATGAGACCTTTAAGATGTATAAAATACTCCTTGAAATTTATCCTGCCAGATCCAAATTTTTTGCTAATAATATCTAAAATATCATCTTTTTTGTTTATTAATGTAGAAATAAGATCTGATTCACTCTTAAATTCTAAAACATCTCTTTCAGACAGATAATTTTTTAAAAAACACCCACAAGATTCCCTTTTGATAATCTCCGTAGGTAAAAATATCTTCTCAGGAACATTCTTACCTTCAAGTATGTCTATTAGAATCTCTACCGATTTTTTACCTTCTTCATATAAAGGTTGTTTCACTGTTGTTAAAGGAACAGAATAAACAAAATCATCAAAACCAGTAAGTGCATAATCCTTGGGAGCCAACAATCCACTACTCTTCAAACCATTATAAACTCCCATCGCCATACTATCATTAGAACAGGCTATGGCATCAAAATCAACCTTCCTTTGCTTCAAAAGAAGATCTGCTGCTTTAATACCAGATTCATAGGTAAAATTTCCTTCCACAACTAATTCAGGTCTATAAATAATATTATGAGCTTTCAAGGAATCCATATAACCTTTTAATCGTTCTGCTGCTTCACTATTTGTAAGGGGTCCTGAAACAAAAGCAATATTTTCATATCCATGAAAATCAATCAAATGATCAATAACTTCCTTCATTGCATTTCTATTATCAATAAGTATAGAAAAACAACCATTAAGTTCAATAGAAATACTTACTTTTGGAATATTTCTATAATCATAAATATACTGATTAAGTCTATCAAGAGAAACATAACCCCCTATACTTCCAGAACAAATTATTAAACCATCAATAACGTTTGTTTTAGCAAGTTCATAAGCAAGATTATTACCTTCATCGCCTTCAAAAAAGTTGCCTATTGTTCCACCTACAAAGAATAATACATTGATATTTTTTTCAATCGCCGCATCATTTATTCCTTTCCATATAAACTGTTGATAATCTCCCTCTATCTGATTTATAATTACTCCAAAAGTATACCTCGAATTCTGAAATTTGTTTTTCAATTTTTTCTCCAAAAAAATTTTTAACTTTAATTCTAACAAAAATATTAAAATTAATCAATATAATTTTTTTTATAGGCGTCTCAAAGTTTTTTATTGACTTTTTATTCAATTTTTTATATAATAATAAGGTTTTTTCTTAAGTATATGTTGAATTGGAAAAGAGGAGTAATATAATGAACTTTGTTGAAAAATTCATTTTACCAGAAGATATAATGCAAGTGTTAAAAACAGCAAAAAGTATATCAACTTTTAATACAAGAAAAGAATTGATTGATTTGTCATTAGGAGGAAAAAATAATAAATCCTATGAAGTAAAATATAAAATATCAAATAAAGAAATTACAGAAGCAAAAGTTATAAGATGTAAAAACGGTATAGTTATAAATTATACAGAAGATTATATGAGAAGAAGAGACCCTGACAGCATGCTTATTGGTGATGACAAACCTACAGATAAACCAACTTATAAAGAAAAATATGGGAAATCATTTGATGAATTAAGGAAGTTAACTTTTGAATGGTTAAAAGGTGAAGATTTAATTATTATGCCTTTTCTAGCTGGAGATGAAAGCCTTAATTATCAATCGCTTGTTATTGCTCCAAAAAATGCAGCTTTTTTTCCACTTATTCTTTCTGATATTCAGGGTTTTATACCTATAGATAAACTTCCAGACAACTTTAAGCCATTTGCAATCGTTTATCTTGCTCCAACTTTCAGACACACTCATTTCAACGGAAAACAGATTGTTGTTCATAATAGGCTTGATAATATTCATGAAGTTTTTTCGTATAATCTTTATCCTGGACCAAGTGCTAAGAAAGGGGTTTATAGCGTTCTTCTTGATATAGGTGAAAAAGAAGGTTGGCTTGCTGTACATGCCTCTTCAGTAAAAGTTATAACACCTTATGATAATGAACTTGTAATAATGCATGAGGGAGCATCTGGAGGTGGTAAAAGTGAACTTAATCAGCAAATGAGACGAGAGAAGGGAAATAAAATAATTTTAGCCACCCATATCAAAACTAATGACAATATTTATCTTGAACTCAATGAACCTTGTGATATTATGCCTATTACTGATGATATAACACTCGTTCACCCAAAATTTCAAAAAAATATAAAAAAGATGGTTATAAAAGATGCAGAACAAGGATGGTTTGTTAGGGTTGATAATATTCCTAAATACGGAACAGATCCACATCTTGAGAGCATCTGTATAAATCCAGGAGAACCTCTCATTTTTTTAAATATTGATGCTGTACCTGATTCAACGGCTTTGATATGGGAACATATTGAAGATGCTCCAGGTAAAAAATGTCCTAATCCACGAGTAATTTTGCCAAAAAGGCTTATTCCAGACGTAATTACTGATTCTGCAATTGTTGATGTTCGTTCTTTTGGTTTCAGAACTCCTCCTTGCACCAAAGAGAATCCTTCATATGGAATTGTTGGAATTGCACATGTATTGCCACCTGCACTTGCATGGTTATGGAGACTTGTAAGTCCACGAGGGCATGCAAATCCGAGTATTTCTGGAAATTTTTCTGGCCTTTCAAGTGAGGGAGTTGGTTCATTCTGGCCCTTTGCAACAGGAAAAATGGTAAGACATGCAAATCTACTTTTAGAACAATTTAAAACTTTCACAGAAACTCTTTACCTTTTAATACCAAATCAGCATATTGGTGCTTATAAAGTTGGTTTTATGCCAGAATGGATAATAAGAGAATATCTTGCAAAAAGAGGAAACGCAAAAATAAAACAAAATCAGCTTATACCTTCAAAATGTTCTTTACTGGGATATGCACTTGATAATGTTAAGTTTGAAGGAATTTACTTGCCACATAGTTTATTACAAGTTAACCTTCAAACTGATGTTGGAGAAGAAGCTTTCAAGATTGGTTCTGAAATGCTTTATAATTTTTTTCACAAAGAATTAAAACAGTACCTAACTCAAGAATTAAACCCACTTGGCAGAAAGATCATCGAATGTTGTATGGATAAGGGTACTGTTGAGGATTACGAAAGAATATTTTATTTTTAAATAGGAAAGGAGAAAAAATGGAAAATAAAATAGTAAGTATTTTAATGGGATCTGATTCTGATTGGCCTATTATGAAAGCAGCTGCTGAAATTTTGGACCACTTTGGAATAAAATACGATGTAGAGGTTTTATCAGCACATAGAGCACCAGAATTACTTTTCAAATTTGCAAAAGAAGCTCATACTAAGGGAATTGAAGTTATAATAGCCGGAGCAGGTGGAGCAGCCCATTTACCTGGTGTAATTGCAGCTCTTTCACCATTGCCTGTAATAGGAGTTCCAATAAAATCTTCAATTTCTGTGGAAGGACTTGATTCAATTTTCTCCATTTTACAAATGCCATCTGGAATTCCGGTTGCCACAATGGCTCTCAATGGAGCTAAGAATGCTGGAATATTTGCAGCTCAGGTTCTTTCAGTAAAATACGCCGAAATAAGAGATAAGATTATCGATTACAAAAAGAAACTTGAAGCAGAAGTTATCGAAAAATCTAAAGAATTGAAAAAAAACATTTAAAATTCATAACTCTTTAATTTGACCAGTATATATATCTATAATCCACCCACAAATTTTAGGACAAAGTTCTAATTTTTTTGCTTTTTTAATGATTCTGTTTTTGTGTAGTTTTTTTATCTGCTCTTTTACATTTAATTCACTTAATTTATCACAGGCTTCTTTTTCATTCAATCCTTTAAATAAATCTCTATTTTTAAAATATATTTTCCTGATTTCTTTGATCCAATTTTTTACCTTTCCCTTTGCTTTTCCATAAAAAGCAGCTTTAACACCGCCACAATCATAATGCCCTGCTACAATGATATAATTTACCTTAAGAGTAAAAACAGCATATTCAAGAACAGAATTAAAATTTAAATCTTTTTCTTTTGCTTGATTTGCTATATTTCTATGCACAAATATTTCACCCGGTGTAGTCTGAGTAAAGATACTCAAAGGCAATCTACTATCGCTACAACCAATATAAAGAAAAGATGGTGACTGTCCTTCTGATAATTCTTTAAAATAATCAGGAAACTGTTTTTTTATCTCATTAGCCCAGACTTTGTTATTAATTAAAATGTCTTCATAACTATGCTTTTTTAACACAATCCCTCACCATCTTCATAAATTCATCAAAAAGATATAGGGAGTCATGTGGGCCTGGTGAAGATTCTGGATGATACTGAACAGACATAATTGGATATTTCTTATGCTTTATACCTTCTATTGTATTATCATTAAGGTTTATATGAGTAACCTCAACATCATCGGGTATTGTATTTTCAACTATAGAAAAACCGTGATTTTGGGAAGTTATTTCTATCACTCCCGTTCTCAGATTTTTAACAGGCTGGTTTGCTCCTCTATGACCAAATTTGAGCTTATACGTTTTAGCTCCAAGTGCAAGCCCAAGAAGCTGATGACCAAGACAGATACCAAACATAGGAACTTTACCAATAAGATTCTTAATCGTTTTAATAAGATAATGAATAGCTGCTGGATCCCCAGGACCATTTGAAATAAAAAATCCATCTGGATTTAACTTCAAAATCTCATCAGAAGAATAGCTCGCCGGAACAAGCGTAATATTAGCCCCCCTTTCATCAAAAAGCCTCAAAATATTTAATTTCACACCGGCATCTATTACCACAATGTGTGGATTACCTTTCACAAAAGGTTTAAATTGCTTTGGCTCTTTTATTGAAACTTCAGGAACAAGATCAAGCCCGGCCATATCAGGCACTTTCTCAAGTTTCGACTTAAGACTATTTAAATCAAAATCAATAGCAGACAAAATTCCATTCATTGAACCTTTGATTCTCAAAATTCTTGTAAGTTTTCTTGTGTCAATCCCTTCTATACCTACTACCTTGTTAGCTTTGAGATAATCCTGTAGGGAAGTTTTTGCTCTCCAGTTTGAATAGATTGAAGAAGCCTCTCTTACCACAAAACCAGAAGCCTGTATCTTTGAACTTTCAATATCTTCATCATTTACACCATAATTACCAATAAGAGGATAAGTCATTGTAACAATTTGCCCAGTATAAGATGGATCTGTCAAAATTTCCTGATAACCTGTCATAGAAGTATTAAACACAACTTCTCCAGAAGTTTCACCTTCATAACCAAAATTTCTTCCGACAAAAACTTCACCGTTCTTTAGTAAAAGAATTGCTTTTTTCAATATAACCCTCTTTTACATTGACCAAAATTGCTTATTATTTTAAAATAAATCTGTAAAACAATCAAGAAAAAAGAGGAAAATTATGGGGGAAGAATTAATAAAAATAGGTGATAAAGAATATCCAATAGATGCAAAAGAACTTTACTTATCAGAAATGAATATATCTTCACTCGATTGGCTTGAAAAATTCAAAAACATTGAAAGGCTCTGGCTTGATCATAATAAAATTTCAGAAATAGATCACCTTTCACACCTTACCAATCTTATTGGTTTAAGACTCGGCAACAACAGAATTACAGAAATAAAAAATCTTGATAATCTAAAAAAATTGAGATGGCTTTATTTAAACAACAACAGAATTACAAAAATAGAAAACCTTGATAAACTTGAAAGTCTTGAAAATTTATATATTGATGACAATCCGCTTAAATCTATTGACAAAAAAACATTTGATTTTTTAAGAGTAAGAGGCACTATATTCTGTTCACTCAGTGGGAAAAAATATGGAACTGTAGAAGACTATGTTGAACTTCATAGACTTGATATTGATTTTCCTGAAAGAGTTACTATAAGTGGTTTTGATTTTTCTCTTGATACTGAAGAGATAAACATAGCTGGAGAAAATATAAAAGAAATAGACCCAAACTTTCAAAATTTCACACATTTAAAAATTCTCTCACTTTCAAGAAATTCAATTGAAGAAATCAAAAATTTAGACAACCTTATAAATCTTAAAGTATTAAGCCTTTTTGGCTGTAAAATTCGTGAAATACAAAACTTAGATGCACTTGTAAACCTCGAAAGACTGAGTTTATCAAACAACAGGATAGAAGAAATCAAAAATCTAGACCATCTTGTAAACTTAAAAATGCTGGGCTTAAGAAATAATATTATCTCAAAGATAGAAAATCTTGAAAATTTAACCAACCTGCAAGTTTTATGGCTTGCGGATAATCAGATAGAAAAAATTGAAAATCTACAAAAACTTGAGAATTTAAAAGAACTTCATCTTGGTGGAAACAAAATCACAAGAATAATGCATCTTGCTAAACTTGTAAATTTAAGAGGCCTCTATCTTGAAAACAATCAAATTCAAAAAATAGAAAATCTTGATAAACTTGAGAATCTTGAAGAATTACATCTCGCTGGCAATCAAATAAGCATAATAGAAAATTTAACAAACCAGAAAAAATTAAGATGGCTTTCTCTTTCAAGAAACCAGATTGGAGTAATTGAAAACCTCGATAACCTTATAAACCTTGAATTTTTGGCTCTTGACAACAACCAGATTTTAAAAATTGAAAACCTTGAACATCAGAAAAGATTAAAATGGCTCTATCTATACAACAACCAAATATCAAAAATAGAAAATCTTGATAAATTAAAAGAACTTCTCGGGCTATACCTTCACAACAATAGAATTAAAAAAATAGAAAATTTAAATAATCTAAAGACTTTACAAATTTTATGGTTGCATTATAATCAAATAAGAAGAATAGAAAACCTTGAAGAACTTCAGAACCTGAAATTCCTTGAAATAGATAATAATCCACTTGAAAGTATAGATAAAAATACTTATATTTTCTTAAGAGACAAAAAAGTAAAAATTGGCAATATTTTTATAGATGAGTTTATAAACATTTACAAGCTGAGGGTCGATTAATATATGGAAAATGATTTGATTTTAAAATCAAAGAATGAAGTAAAAGAAAAAATTAAATTAGATGAACCAAAACTTTATAGAGTTTTGATACATAATGACAATTACACAACAATGGACTTTGTTGTTGAAGTGCTTGTTAAAGTTTTTCACAAAGTGCCTTCAGAAGCTACAAAAATTATGCTTGAAGTGCACTACAAAGGTATTGGTGCTGTAGGAATATATCCCTACGACATAGCAATTACAAAAATCAACGAAGTCCATGAGATGGCAAGGCAAAGAGAATTTCCACTTAAGTGTAGCATAGAGGAGGCTTAAATTTTATGGAAATAGGGTTTGAACTCAGTCAGATTCTTCTTTCTGCTTATCAGGAAGCTAAAATCCGTCATCATGAGTATGTTACACCAGAACATCTTCTCTATGCCTCTATTTTTTATGATAGTGGAAAAAATATTCTTTCTCATTGTGGTATAAGAATTGAAACTTTGAGGGAAAATCTTGAAGACTTCTTCAACTCAAAACTTGAATACATAAATGGAGATGTTGAACCAAAGGAATCCTATTCTTTTCAATCTGTTCTTACAAGAGCCATATATAGCTATAACGATCCAAACAAAAAAGAAATAACAATTGGCGATGTTTATGTCTCAATTCTTGATGAAAAAGAATCTTTTGCGGCTTATTATCTCTATGAACAGGGATTAACAAAACTTGATCTATTAAATTATATAGCACATGGTATTTCTGTAGTGCCTGATGAAGCCGATTTTCAATTTGGAACTGAAAAAGTCTCTGAAAAAGGACAAAAAGAAAAAACTATCCTTGAAACTTTCACTGTCGAACTTGTTGCAAAGGCAAGAAGAAGAGAAATAGACCCTCTCATAGGAAGAGAGGATGTTATAGATAGAACTATCCAGATTCTCGGTAGAAGATTCAAAAACAATCCAATATTTGTTGGTGAAGCTGGTGTTGGTAAAACTGCAATTGCTGAAGGGCTTGCTTTGAAAATAGCAAATGGAGACGTCCCAGAATTCCTTATGAATTCAAGGATATATGCACTTGATATAGGCTTATTACTTGCTGGGACACGTTATAGAGGTGATTTTGAAGAAAGGTTAAAGAAAGTTATCAGTGAACTTGTAAATATTCCAAACTCTATACTTTTTATAGATGAAATTCATAATATTATAGGAGCTGGAGCAGTTTCTGGTGGATCTCTCGATGCCTCAAATATTCTTAAACCTGTCCTAACTTCAGGAAAAATAAAGTGTATTGGTTCAACCACTTATGAGGAATACAGAAGATACTTTGAAAAAGATAGAGCTTTTATGAGAAGATTTCAGAAGGTTGATATTATCGAACCTTCAAAAGAAGAAACCATAGAGATACTTAAAGGAATAAAAAATAAATATGAAGAATATCATAGAGTAAAATATACCGATGATGCTATAAAAATTACAGTTGACCTATGTGATAGATTTATAAATGACAGACATTTTCCAGACAAAGCTATAGATATAATTGACGAGGCTGGAGTTTACGTTAAGTTATATAAAGAGGACAAAGTTGTCACTTCAATTGATGTGGAAAAAATCATCTCAAAAATTGCAAGGATTCCAGAGAAGACACTTTCAACAAATGAGATTAGCATATTAAAAAATTTAGATAAAACGTTAAAAAAATATATTTTTGGTCAGAACGAAGCTATAGACACCGTAGTAAAAGCAATAAAAAAATCAAGAGTAAACTTCAGCAATGAAACAAAACCAATAGCTTCTTTATTATTTGTTGGACCTACTGGAGTTGGTAAAACAGAACTTACAAAGAAACTTGCAGAGGTTTTAAATATTCCACTTATAAGATTTGATATGAGTGAATATCAAGAAAAACATACTATCTCACGTCTTATAGGTGCACCTCCCGGATATGTTGGTTACGAACAGGGTGGACTCCTTACAGAGGCTATAATAAAAAATCCACACTGTGTCCTTCTTCTTGATGAAATTGAAAAAGCCCATCCGGATATATTTAATTCTTTACTTCAGGTGATGGATTATGCCACTCTTACTGATAATAATGGAAGAAAAGCAGATTTCAAAAATGTGATAATAATTATGACATCAAATGTAGGTGCTGAAGAGCTTGAAAAAGCAAATATTGGTTTTGACAAAAGTTTGAACGAAGATGATAAAGAGAAAAAACTCTCTAAAGCCTTAAAAAATGTATTCACGCCAGAATTCAGAAATAGACTTAGCTCAATAGTTTACTTTAACAAACTTGATTTAAGTATTATAAAAAATATAGTTATCAAAGAATTAACTGAGTTCCAGATAAAACTTAAAGAAAAGAATGTAAAACTTCATATCAGCGAAGAAGTTATTAACTATCTTGCAGAAAAATCATACTCACCTGTATATGGGGCAAGAGAAGTTTCAAGAATAATAGAGGAAGAAGTTAAAAATTTATTTATAGACGAAGTTCTGTTTGGCAAACTTTCAAAAGGGGGAGAGGCAAACATTAAGTTGAAAAACAATTCTATCAGCATTGAACTAAACAAAAAATCAAGAAAAAAATCCTGAAAGTTCAAAAATATTATTAATCCAGAGGTATTATATTTAGAGAGTTAAGAATATAATTTTAAATAGAAAAGGGAGAGAGAAATATGAAAAAGTTTATTGTTACTTTAATGTTGATTTTTGGATTTTCTTCTGTTCTTGTTGCAGAAGATATCTCTATGGTTTACTTTAATCCTGTAGCAAAGGGTTTTCCTGCTGATCTATTAACTTACATTTCCAATGAAACTATTGTAAACCTTAATGATATGTCTGATGTTCTTGGAAACATATTTTTGCCTTCTACTGTAGTTGAACAGTGGGCAAACTTTAAAATCAATGAAATAAATCAGACAAATACTAACGTTACTATTGTAAAAGGGAAAAAAGTTCCTCCAAAAAAGATACCTAACATAGTTATTAAATCAGCCACTCCAGCTTTAATAAATCAAATAAGTCCCTATGTAAAAGTCAATAACATTCTTTCAATAAATTATTCCATTACAAAGCCAGCAAAGAATGCTCAACCGGTTATCAATCTTACTTTTATACTTATTTCTCCCGGACAAACAAAACTTGCACCAGTAAATATAAAAATTTCTCTTGATATGATTTCAAACCAGCAATATTTGAATAGACAAATAAAAGAAGCTATCGTAAGTTGCTACAATTTCTGGGATAGATTTTACTATACCCAATCAAAAAATGGTTCAGTTTCATTTTTAATAACCCCAAAAAATGCTACAATTGAAATTCCAGCTTTAAATTTAAACTTAAAAAATGGTCTTAATTCAAATATTCCTGTAGGTAAATACGTAGCATTAATCAAAGCAACAAATTATATTACCATTGTAACAAATATAGAAATAGCTGAAAAAGCTATAAATTACAAGATAAACCTTTCCAAACTTCCACCAAAGGTTGAAGGTGCCCCAGTTCTTGGAAGTTTGTATATTGATTCTGATTTTCCCGGTGCAAAATTTTTGATCATAGAAGATGGAATTACTGGTGAAACGCCAATGCAAATTAACAACTTAAAAGCCGAAGAAAAAACAATCATTTTTGATGAAACAGTAAACTACTCTTTAAAACAGGTAAAGGTAAAACTTTCTTCAGATGATACAACATACACCTTTGTTAATCTTGATAGAAAAGGTAATAAAATAAGCATAATTTCAACAAACGAAGGTGCTCTTGTTGTCGTAGATAGAAAAATAGTTGGTAAAATTGAAAACAATAGCTTTAATTATCAGGGAACAGTTGGACTTCATTCTCTTACATTACTTCAAGACAAATTTGTAGCTTTAAGAACTAATTTTACCCTCGAATCTGGAGTTCTCAAAAAAATGGATTTAAACCTTTCAAAGAAAAAAATAAAGGGATTTTTCATCACTCCTCAGGGAAGTGTTCCAGTTGTTTCTGAAAAAACAGAAGTTGGCCTTACACCAGCAAGCTATGCTTTCCTTGAAAATGAAAAAATACCAATAGAATTCAGGGCTACAAATTTTGGATACAACATTCTTTTAACCAATATTAACTGGAACTGGAAAAGTCTTAATGTAGTTTATACAATGCTCAATCCACTTTATGGAGATGTAAGAATTTTTTCAGAACCAGTCGATGCAAGTGTTTTTATAGAAGGTAGCTATAGAGGTAAAACGACAGAAGCAGGGCTTTCTCTATTCTCAATTCAGGCAAAAAAGACAAAAGTAAGAATAGAAAAAGATGGTTATAAACCAATAAATACTAACATTTATATAGCTCCAAATATTGAGAACCAATTTAAGTTTACTTTAAGGGAAGCTCCAGTAAAGGTCTATATTACCACACTTCCAGATAAAGGATTTGATGTATATGTAAACGATGAATGGAGCGGAGTAAGTGGTGAAACTATTATTCCTTTTGAACTTGGCAAAAGCACAATAAAGATTAATAAAAGAGGATATAAAACAATTCTTATGACTGTTGATTTGAAAGAAAAAACCTCTACAAATCTTGTAGTAAAGGTTGAACAGGGAATAAGTGAAGAAGAATTTATTGAAAACATATCAAATAGCTTCCTTAATATGGAAGAATACTGGAAACAAAAACTATATACAAAATCCATTGATGAATGTAATTCTACAATTACTAAAATAAAAAGCTCAGAATATCAATATTTAAAGGAAGCACAGGAAATTAAGAAAAATTTTGAAACAAAACTTGGCTGGTTAATTCAAGTAACTAATATGTATCAAATAATAAATCAGTCTGTTGAACTTGAAAACCTTCAAGATTATAAAAATGCATTAAATGGCTATGAAGAGGCATATTCAATTCTTAGCAAATTCGATAAAATATATGAATCCCATTTTGAAGAAACAAAAGTAGACCTTGTAAACAAAATCGATAATGTGAAAAAAATAATCTCTGAAAAAGAAGGAAAAGAAGAAGTTAAAAAATTCATTGGTGAAATTAACCCAATGATATTCAATGCAGACAAGATAGCAAACGAAGAACCAGAAAAAGCCCTTGAAATTTACAATAAAGTTTTACAAAAAATTGAAAATTCTGCCTTCAAAGATCACCCAAAGGTTATAGAAATTAAAGAAAAAGTAAACAAAAAAATCAAGACTTCTCAAAAAGTAAAAGAAGAAAAATCTGCCTGGTGGCCTAATGTCCAGAAATCATGGACTGGTTTTAACATTCATCTCGGTGTTAGTACACCAGCTTTAGATGGAGTTTCATTTGAAACCGATAAAATGAATTTACTTGGACAGGGAATAGTTGGTATAAACTTTTTACCTTTCTTTGGACTGAGAATCGGTGGAACATACAACATCACTCCACCTAAAGGAGAAAATTTATTCATACCCTACTGTGCAATGATTGGTGCAAATATTGGAATACCTATTATTCCACAATGGGCTCTCTTTGGCGAATACTTTATGACTATTTCAGATTTTAGCAGAGTTAATATTCTTGAAAATTCAATTGCAAATTTTGGTATGGATATTAAATTTGAATGGTTCGGAATAAAACTATACTATGAAATGGGATTTGCAAAAAATTTCACTAAAACATTCCATGGCATTGGTGGTGGAATAACATTCTGGTTTAATGAGGAATAAAAATCGTGCGGGCAAACCCCGCACGATTTATTTAATTTTTACGTTAACGATAACATATTTTTGTTGACATTTTTTTTGAATTAACTTAAAATTAAGTAAATTTTAAGAGAGGAGTTGGTTATATGAAGAGATTTTTAAGTATTATTCTTCTTGCAAGTTTTTTCTTAATTTCCTGTAAAGGAGAAAATGTGGTAAAAGAAACAACAAAAGAAAAATGGCAGCTAATATGGAATGATGAATTTGATTATGAAGGATTGCCTGATGAAAATAAATGGGATTATGACGCTGGTGGTGCTGGTTGGGGAAATGCAGAACAACAATTCTACACTGCTTACGACACAAATACAGTAAGAGTTGCTAATGGTGTATTGATTATTGAAGCACACAAAAAATGGCATCTTGGCATGCCTTATAAATCTGGAAGAGTAGTCACAAGGGGAAAAGGTGATTTCCTCTATGGAAAGATAGAAATTGCAGCTAAACTACCCAAAGGTAGAGGATTATGGCCTGCTATCTGGATGCTTTCCACAGAACAAAAATATGGCGGCTGGCCATCAAGTGGAGAAATAGACATAATGGAAATGGTAGGACATGAACAGGATTATATTCACTTCAGTGTTCATACTGGAGCTTTTAATCATAAGAATAATACTCACAAGACATATAGAACATACTTACAAGGAGCAAGTGATAAATTTAATGTCTATGCTATAGAATGGTATCCAGACAGAATTGATTTCTTCCTTAATGGGGAAAAGCAGTTTACCTTCAAAAAAATGGGAGATGACCCACAAAAATGGCCTTTTGACCAGAAATTTTATCTCATAATGAATATAGCCGTAGGTGGCACATGGGGTGGAGCTAAAGGTGTGGACAATTCAATCTTTCCTCAAAGAATGGAAGTTGATTACGTAAGAGTTTATAAACTAAAATAAAAAGAAAGGGTTACCTTAATGGTAACCCTTTCTTTTATTAAGAATTTTAACCCAATAGTTACTTAACTTTTGTTTGTAAATTGCTCCATATTAAAATCGTTAAAACTCCAGCCACAACAAAATTTATAGCATAGACTTGTTTTAAAAATCCAAAAATCGGCACATAAGAAAAAACTACATCATAAATTGTGTGAATTGCAATTACTAAAATCAAACTTCTTAAGTGATAATAAATAAAGCCTATTACTACACTTACAAGAAAAATCTCAATTAACACAATAGGATTGAACCTTATTATATATATAAAATGAAAAATAGTGAAAAAAATAGATGTTATAAAAACTGAATAAAATCTATTCATCTTTTCACTGAGTGAATTCTGAAGCATTCCTCTATAAAATAATTCCTCACGTATCCCAACAATAATACTCGTAACTGCAAATACCATTTTAAGTAAAAAATCACCAAATGGCTCATCCTTCACGGTCAAAGGATATAAAAGAATAAAAACTATAGAAATAATAAGCAAAGGATAAAATTTTAATCCTGATATTTCAGTGGCTTTATCCTTCTTAAAATATTTTAAATAAAAGTAAAGATATGGTGGAATAAAAATAATTCTTGCAATATTCCGCCAGATTTCACCAGAAAGCACGTCTTTAATATTTAAAGCAATATATGTAGAAATAATTATGTAAAAGACTTCTAATAAAATAAGAATTATCCATATTTTTTTATTCATTATTAAATTTTAATAGTTGATCAAAAAAAGTCAATTTTTATGTAATATTTTGCATAAGATTTTTTGCCATTCGAGAAAGTTAATATAAATTTGTCTTATTTTTATACATATTTTATAATTAATGTCTGATTTTTCAAGGAGAAGTATTATGGGTTTTAGTTGTGGAATTGTTGGATTACCAAACGTTGGTAAGTCAACACTCTTTAATGCTCTCACAAAGTTGAGTGTACCAAGCTCAAATTTTCCATTTTGTACTATCGATCCAAATGTTGGAATAGTGAATGTCCCTGATAAACGTCTTGAAATACTTGCCAACCTTGCCCAGTCAAAAAAGATAACCCCTACTACAGTTGAATTTGTTGATATTGCTGGACTTGTAAAAGGTGCAAGTAAAGGAGAAGGACTTGGTAACCAATTTCTTTCAAATATAAGAAATGTTGATGCAATAGTTCAGGTAGTTCGTTTGTTTGAAGATGAAAATATTATTCACATTGGAGAAGTTGATCCAGTAAGGGATCTTGAAATAATTAATTATGAATTAATCTTTAAAGACCTTGAAACGCTTGATAATATTTTAACAAAAAAGGAAAAAGGTTCAAGAATAAAATCCAAAGAAGGTGATAGTGAAATAGAATTATTAAAAAGAGTTAAAGAAGAATTATCCAGTGGCAAATTGATGAAGAATATTAATCTCTCAGAAGATGAAAGAAAATATTTAAGTCAATATCAATTCCTTACTCTCAAAGAGATGCTTGTTGTAGGAAATGTAAAAGAAAATGAATTAAATTCATACGAAAACAACCCAAAATATAAAAAATTACTTGAAAAAACAAAAGAATTAAATTCAGATCTTCTCATACTTTCTGCAAAAATAGAACAGGAATTATCAGAACTTCCAGAAGAAGAGGCAAAAGAATACTTAAAAGACTTAGGACTTGAACAAAGTGGACTTGAAAGACTTATTGTTGAAGGATACAAAATTTTAGGTCTCATTACTTTCTTTACCGTAGGAGAAAAAGAAACAAGAGGCTGGACAATAAAAAGAGGTGCAAAAGCTCCTGATGCCGCTGGTGTTATACATACAGATATGCAAAAAGGTTTTATAAGAGCTGAAGTTGTAAGCTATGAAGACTTTGTTCGTGAAGGTAGCTGGAATGCTTTAAAAGAAAAAGGGCTTATAAGACTTGAAGGTAAAGATTATGAAGTTAAAGACGGTGATATTTTAATTATAAGATTCAGTGTTTAAATAAAAAAAGGGTGTCAAGTGACACCCTTTTTTATTACCAGTAAATTTTTATTACAACACCTCTTACATCTGGTGTATATACAAGTGTGCTTTGATCATTTACATCATCATAACAAAAACCATAGGCAAGTTTACCAAGACTTATATCATGGAAGAATTTGGAATAATAATTAGCCGGTGCAGCAAGATAATAATAGCTTGCATTATTCCAGTAACTTGTATTTGCATAGTGCATTACATGCCTGTTCAATGCTGCACAAACCCATGCCTGTAAAGCAAGCTCAACAGTATTTCCACTTGCAAGAACACCAGAACCTTCAAATATCTCATCATTATTCGGTTTTCTTGCTATATAAAATTTTGCCCCATCGCTTGTTCTTGTAAATTCAAATCTGTCATCAGCCAGAACCTTACCATTAAATGTACCAAGAGGATGATTTACTACAAGAGTTTGTGTTTTATATTGATTCCATACCTGATCAACATAGCTTGCGAAATATGTTCCATAAGTTTTACCTACCCTGAAATCGCCTTTGCAAGGTGCAAGAATTCTGTATGGAGATTTGACAAGTGTCTTAAATTCTGCTGGAACACTATTATTATATTGAGTAAATACCTGATCTCTTGGTGTGGTAATACCTACTTCATTAACAAGCTGAAGTGAATTGTTATAAACTGCCATTGTATAAGAAAAACCATACTGATCCACTTGTGTTGTATTACCCCAGAAAGAACCTCCACTTGTTGTAAATTCCCACCAGTCAAATATTATAGTCTGGTTTGGATCCGAAGGATTGTTCAAATCTGGCTGAACAATACCAACATATCCTGCTGCGTCAACAACACTTCTCATAGAAAGTTTTTGATCCTTTGACATATAAACCCTTACAGAAGTAAAAGTTGCAGGAACCTGAAAACCAGTAATATCACTGAGTTTATAGAACCAGCTGTCAGAAGTTTGGTTTGCCGGAATTACTACTGCAGTTCCATTAGGTTGCAAATAACACCACTGACCACTTGCATTCCTACCAAGAACAGTTACATAAATCTGAGAATTTGCTACCCTTCCGCTACTGTTATTCTGGAATTGAATAGTCATACTCATTCCGCTATTTCTTGGAATTAAACTTACACTACTTGTAGATGAAGATGAAGAGGAAGAGGAAGAAGAACTACTTGAGGAACTGCCAAGATAGGTAAACTTAATCCAGTTTATGTTCCAACCACCAGATTGTGCATTTATTCCAAAAGTATGGGTGCCGGCCGGTATCGTTACCGTATGAGATACAGTTGTCCAGTTCTGCCATCCACCAGTATTTGGAATAGAAACTGTACCTAAAACAGTAGCACCTCCATTAAGTTCGGCTCTTAAAACTCCAGTAGAATTAGGGCTTGCTACTCTGTATTCAATCTTGTAATTACCTGCCTGATATGTTCTTGCCGCATAAGACATCCAATCTCCATTGTCTATCCAACCAACATTAAGTCCACCCTCAGAACAGGCTTCAGTCTGAACACCACTCATATATGTATAATTTTCTGCTTCAACTGTCCAGCTTGTCGTTGGAGAACTTGAATAAATCTTACAGGAAGACATTTTGTCATTAGCACCAATAGCAACAAAATTCGGAGTATCTGCCGTCAATGTCCAGGAAGCACCGCCAAAATTATCATTTTCATACATAACTACGGTCCACCCATCAGGGATAAGAACAGAAGATGCCCAGTCGTTATAACAGGACTTAGCAACAAGCTGCGAAAGAGTATATTCCCCGGGTGCAAGAATCTGAGAACCAGGACCAGAATAATTCACATCCTGATAGAAAATCACTCCACTTATTGGAGCCTTGGTTTCACCACTTGAAACATCTTTTTCTTCAACCTGTGGAGAAATACTACAGGAGAAGAAAAATAAAAATATGGCCACATAAAAAATTTTTGACCATTTTGTTTTCATATACACCTCCATTCATTTCTGCTATATAGCTATATAGCAATTTTTATGCCAGAATTTAATAAAATTTTTCTATTTCATTATATTTTAAAAAATAAAATTTTTAGCACTTAAAATAGAACGCACAACAAAATGTGCAAAATGAACAAAAAACTTTACATTTTTTTATTTTGTGTTAAAATTAATTTAAGTTAAAAATTATATGAAGAAAATATTTTTTTATTTAATATGCTTTTACAACATTTTAATTTCAAAAGAAATTAAAATTGTTTCCTCTCCAGAAAATGTTAATGTTTACACTAATGACGTTAAAGTTGGAGTTACTCCTGTCAAAATCAATTTTTCCTCTCCAGCAGAACTTAAACTTGAAAAACAAGGTTATAAAACATTTAAGATATTAATATCTACAAACGAAGCCTCAAATAAGCTATTTGTAAGAATGTTGCCTACAAATTCTCATTTTGTCTTTGTCAAACAACTCAATTGTGGTTATAGCCCAAAAGACACTATTTTTTCTCCAGACGGAAGATACATAATTATAAGTCTACTTGATGAAAATGGTATACAATTATATGACTTAAAAGAAAACAAGATGATTAAAATTGAAATTCCCGAATATGGAAAACGTAAAGGTTTTGTAGAAGGTGTTTTCAATAGAGACGGAAGTGAATTCTGGTTTAATCAAATGGACACAGAGGGTAGAGTTTATGTTCTTAATATGAAGGAATTAAAAATTACACATATAATCCCAACAAAAGGCAACTGGAGTAAGGTTGGAGAGTTTTCCCCAGACTACAAATATTATTATGTAACAAGCTGGTTATCCGATGAGGTTAGCGTTATAGATGCTGAAAAGTATTCTCTTATCACAAAATTTAAAACAACATCACAAGAGCCGAGAGGGGTTAATTTTTCTCTTGATGGAAGGTATGTTTATGTAGTTACATATAAAGGCGGCGAAATTATAAAATACGATATATCAAATAATTACACGATTGTAAAAAGAATAAAAACAGGTGGAACAAACGGTAGATTCAGAATAGATTATAAAAGAGAGCTTGCATACATCAACAATATGGCATTGAGTTCCATCTTTGTTTATGATCTCAAGCAAGATAAAATAATAAAAACCATAAAAACAGGCACAAACCCAAACAACTTAAAAATAACTCCTGATGGAATATATCTTTTTGTATCAAATAGAGGCCCAAATAATCCAAAGGGATATTTATACAGAAGTCCAATTGATGGACAGATCCAGATTTTTGATATTGAACAGGATTACAAATTAGTGGAAAATTTAAAAGTTGGCAATCAACCTATAGGTATAGCTATTTCTCCTGATGGAAAATTACTGGCTATATCAAACTATATGGATCATAATATAGAAATTTATGAAATTTTATTATAAAATTTCCGCTTAAATAAAAAATAATGGTAATATTTAATACAGAAGGGGGAGTATATGAATACAAACATCCAGATTTCCACTCTTTTAGACAACACAAAATATGTAAAAGTTCTTCAAGAACTTGAAAACATTTTTTGTAGCTGGTATGAAAAAAAATACTTTGAAAAAGTGAGAAAATCATTCCAGATAACCTATCTACTCTTCAACGGAAAATTCCCTGGTTATAAAGAATGTAATACAGAATATCATGATTTCAACCATACTGTTGATGCACTTGTAGCAGCAACAAGACTTATGGATGGGTATAATTTTCAGGTTAAGATAATGAATGTTAATACAGCAAGAAACCTTCTTATAGCCTGTTTATTACACGATACAGGTTATATTCAAGAAAAAGACGATAATATAGGAACAGGTGCTAAATATACAAAATACCATGTTGATAGAAGTATAGAGTTTTTATTCAAAAACAAAGAATTCTTTTCAATAGAAGATAATGACGCTCAAGAAATAAAAAACTACATTTCTTCAACAGGTCTTAATGTCAAGTGGGAAACAATTCCATTTAAAAATCAGGACGAACGAATTGCCGGTGGAATACTCGGAACTGCTGATTTACTTGGTCAGATGGCAGATAGAAAATATCTTGAAAAACTTTTATTCCTTTACTATGAATTTAAAGAGGCTGGAATACCGGGCTATGACACTGAGTTTGATATTTTAAGAAAAACAGTAGATTTCTACAAAATAACGAAAGAAAGGCTTGATACAACATTATTAAAAATCTACGAATACGCCACAGAACATTTTAAACAAAGATATAATATCCCATACAATCTTTATATGCTTGCAATAGAAAGAAATATAGATTATATAAACGAAATATTAAAAGATAACACTACAAATTTCAGAAAAAAGTTAAGAAGGCTTGATATAGAAAATCTTGAGAAAAAGTATAAATCAAACTACATATTTCTTGGTTAAATTACTCAAATATAACTGTTCTATTTTCAAAGACGAGTATTTTATTTTCAAGATGATACTTAACCGCACGGGCTAAAACTATTTTTTCAAGTTCTTTACCTTTTCTTATAAGATCATTAAGTGAATCCCTGTGTGTTATTCTTATTACATCCTGAGCTATTATAGGTCCGTTGTCAAGCTCTTCTGTTACATAATGACTTGTCGCACCTATAAGTTTAACTCCCCTTTTATAAGCCTGATGATAAGGCTTTGCCCCCACAAAAGCAGGTAAAAAAGAATGGTGAATATTAATAATCCTATGCCTATATTCATTTACAAAATATGGAGATAAAACCTGCATATATCTTGCAAGAACAACAAAATCAATGTTATATTTTTTTAATAATTCTATTTCTCTTTTCTCAACTTCTTCTTTGTTATCCGGTCTGACCTCATAATGATAAAAGTCTATCCTAAAGTAATCAGCAACATTTTTTAAGTCAAGATGGTTGCTTATAATAAGAGGAATTTCAACATTAAGTTCTCCAGAAGTCTTTCTGAGAAGTATTTCATAAAGGCAGTGATCAAGTTTTGAAACCATTATTGCCATTCTCTTAACTTCATCAGAAAAATGAAGCTCAACTTTCATATTAAATTTTTTAGATATTTTTTCAAATTCTTTCAAAATTGATTCTCTTGGAATTTTAAAACCTTCCAGTTCCCATTCAATACGCATAAAATATGTATTAGACTCAAAATCTGTATGTTGATCCGATTGAATAATATTTCCATTATTTTTATAAATAAAATTTGAAACCTCTGCAACAATTCCCTTTTGATCTGGACAGCTCAAAAGTAAAATCACAGTTTTTCTCTCACTCATAACTATCTCTTCCAGCTTCTATAAATTTTTTCTGTAATTTTCTTGGCTATTCTATGAGCAGCAAGATCATCTTCTGGTTCAAAATCTGGTTTCTTTCCATTAATAATACAATCTATAAAATGCAACTGTTCAAGCCTTAAAGCATTTTCCTTATGGACATAGACTTTTTCAACCAGAAATTCTTGTTTATACTTTATCTCCTCCTTTAAAACAGTATAATCCGATGAAGGCTGTCTTGTTATAGTGATTTCCTGTGTGTCATAATTTAAAAAAACATAAGAACCTTTTTGAGAAATTGCAAGATTTCTTATTTTATTCTCTGTAACCCTGCTTGCCGATATACTTGCAACTGCCCCACTTTCAAAATAAATAACTGCCGTTGCTACATCCTCGAAGTCAGAAAAAACTTTACTACCAGAAGCATAAACATCAACAACTTCAGAATTGGCTAAAAGTAAAACAATATCAATATCATGTATCATAAGGTCAAGAACTACCCCAACATCCCTGATTCTTCCGGGAGGGGACATTCTCTGAGCCTGAATAAGATAAGGAGTATTAACAATTTTTTGAACCTCCTGAACAGCACCGTTAAATCTTTCAACATGTCCAACCTGTAATACAAGGTTCTTTTTACGGGCAATTTCAAAAAGTTTTTCAGCAAAATAGATTGTTTTTGTCATAGGCTTTTCGAGTAAAACATGTTTACCTGCATTTAAAGCCTCAGAAGCAAACTTATAATGTAAAAAAGTAGGAACAGCAACAACTACAGCATCAACCTTTGAAAGAAACTTTTTATAATCAGTATAATAGTTAATGTTATATTTATTTGATAATTCTTTCAGCTTAGTCTCATTTACATCACAGATAGCCTCAAAAGAAATACCGGAAATAGTTGATAAGGTATTAATATGATAAGTTCCCATATGTCCTGTTCCAACAACTCCAACTTTTAACATACAATCTCCTATTTTGCCTCTTTTTTTCTTCTTTCACTTAAGATAAATTTAATAATAAGATAACCAAAAAATAATATACCTAAAACAATCAGAATATAAGTTAACTCCTTATAATATCTTTCAAGTAGCTCTTTCTGAGTATAAAAGAAAAATCCAAGTAGTGCAAGTATAATATTCCACAAACCAGAACCAATGAAAGTAAAGATTAAAAAATCTCTCATATTCATCTTTGCAAGCCCGGCAGGTATAGAAATAAGCTGTCTAATCGCTGGGATCAATCTACCAATAAAAGTTGAACTTTTCCCATATTTAAGAAAATAATTTTCAGCCTTTTCAATTCCCGATCTATCAATCAACAATAAATGTGCTATTTTAGTATCAGCAAGTTTATATATAAGAGGTCGTCCAAGCAAAACAGCAAGAAAATAATTAACAAGAGCCCCTATTATAGCACCAATAGTAGAAAACAAAACAACAAGAAAAATATTAAGCTCACCGCTTGCAGCTTTCCACGCTGCTGGAGGAACAACAACCTCGGAAGGAAAGGGAATGAAAGAGCTTTCTATTGCCATAAGTAAAGTAATTGTTCCATAGTTTATATGTTGCATATACCAGTTAATAACACCAGAAAAAATTTTTTCCATTAAACTTCCTCCTTTCTTGAAATTTTTACAATAAAAATTATATAATAAAAACAAAAATTTGTTAACTTTTAATAAGGAGTTTTTTAATGCCAGTTTTCAGGCTTACTGATGAACTTATTTTCCCTCCTGTGGAGCTTGCTGAGGAAAATGGTCTAATTGCAGTCGGTGGTGATTTGAGTATGGAAAGGCTTATTTTAGGTTATTCTCTCGGCATTTTCCCATGGTATCAGGATAATGACCCAATTCTCTGGTGGTCTCCAGACCCAAGATTTATAATAATGCTTGATGAATTTAAAATACCAAAAAGTCTTAAAAGAATTTTAAATAAAAAAGAATATACTATAACACTTGATAAAGACTTTAAAGGTGTCATAACAAACTGTAGAAAATACCATCTTTCAAAAGGAGAGACATGGATAACAAGAGAAATGAAAGATGCATATATAAACCTCCATAATCATGGTCTTGCACACTCTGTTGAAGTCTGGAAAGATAACATTCTTGTTGGCGGACTATATGGAGTCTCGCTTGGAAAAATATTTTTTGGTGAGTCAATGTTTTCTCTTGAACCAAACACTTCCAAAATTGCCCTTGTCCATCTTGTTTCAGTACTGAAAGAACACAACTTTATACTTATAGATTCTCAAATTTTTACAAGACACATCAGTCTTATGGGTGGCAAAAATATTCCCCGAAAAGATTATTTAATACTACTTAAAGAAGCAATAAAAGACGGTGAAAAAACAACCATTATAGGTAGATGGAGTAATCTTTTATAAAATTTATTTTCTATTTATAACTTTTTTAACTGAATTTTTTATATTTTCAACGGACAATCCATACTCATCTAAAAGTTGTTCTGCCTCTCCCGATTCACCAAAAACATCATTTACAGCAACAAATTCTATCGGGACAGGATAATGTCTGCTTAAAACTTCACTGACAGCACTACCAAGCCCGCCATAAATTTGATGCTCCTCTGCTGTAATAATACATCCCGTCTCTATAGCCGACTCAATTATCAAATTTTCATCTATGGGCTTAACTGATGACATATTTATAACTCTACAACTTATGTTTTCTTCCTTGAGTTCATTTGCCGCCTGTATTGCCCTTGAAACCATAACACCAACGGCAATAATAGTTGCATCTTTTCCATCTAAAATTAAATTTCCTTTGCCAATTTGAAAATCAAAATTTTCTTTATTTATAACTGGAAAATCAGCTCTGCTTAATCTTACATAAACAGGAGAATCTATAGAAACAATCTTCTCTATAACTGATTTGGTTTCATAATAGTCACTCGGAACAATCACCTTCATTTCAGGTAAAACCCTCATTATCGCAATATCTTCAAGGGATTGAGCAGAAGCTCCATCTTCTCCAACAGTAAGTCCTGCATGAGTTGCAACAAATTTTATTGGTAATCTATTATAACAGGCCATCATCCTTATAACTCCATAAGCCTGATTTGTAAGAAATACGGCAAAAGAGCTCACAAATGGTATAAATCCCATTTTAGCGAAACCAGCAGCCGTTCCAACCATATCCTGCTCAGCTATACCCATATTAAAAAATCTATCTGGAAAAGCCTTCTTAAAAAATTCAGCCCTCGTTGAATCCTCAAGATCAGCAGAAAAAACTACAATCTTTTCATTTATTTTACCAAGTTCAACCAGTTTTTCTCCAAACCCATCTCGGAGAGATTTTTTATCCATCTTCATCCTCCTATTTCAAGAAGTGCTTTTTCAAGCTCCTCTTTCTTTGGAGCTTTACCATGCCAGTTATGATTATTTTCCATAAACGAAACACCTTTTCCCTTAACTGTTCTTGCAATAATAAAAAATGGTTTTTCATTTGCACCAAATCTGTCAAGCACATCAATAATCTCTTCAAAAGAATGCCCATTTATTTCAAAAACCTCAAAACCAAAAGCAAGCATCTTTTCTTTTAATGGTTCTTCATTTTTAATATCTTTTACAAAACCATTCTCCTGAACCCCATTCGCATCAAGAATTATACAAAGATTATTAAGTTTTCTGTGGGCTGAAGTCATAAGAGCTTCCCATATATTTCCTTCCTGCAATTCTCCATCACCTATTATACAATATACCTTTGTGTCTTTCTTTAAAAGTTTTGAAGCCATTGCAATACCATTGGCCACAGAAAGTCCCTGTCCAAGATAACCAGTAGCAAGTTCAATACCCGGAACACTATAATGTATATGCCCCTGAAGAAGAGCTTTATATTTTCTGAAATTAAACAACTCCTTTTTGTCAAAATAGCCTGCATTTGCAAGTGTAACATACATTACAGGGCTTGCGTGCCCTTTTGACAATATAACTCTATCTCTCTCATCCCAAAAAGGATCATCTGGCTTATGTTTTAGCTTGTAAAAATAGAGAGAAATGAGTATTTCTACAAGAGATAGAGAACCTCCGGGATGCCCACTTTTTGCATTTGCTATCATTTCAAGTATTTCTTTTCTGAAAGATTTTGCCATTTCTTTAAATTTTTTTATCAAATCTTCTTTCATAAAACCTTCCAATCTTTAAATACATTTAAAAATATATTAAAAAATATAAAACAAAAAAGGGTTGCTTTCGCAACCCTTTTTATTAATAAATAGCAACCTCAGTTTCTTTATCAAACATATGCGAATTCTTCAAGTCAAAAACAAAAGGAACGTTAGTATCACCAATATGAAGCTCTATATGTGGATCATATTTAGCAATAAATGAATGATTCTGTGTTGTAAAATAGATGAATGTTTCAGCACCAAGATGTTCTACAATTTCAACATTTGCAGTTCCATTATTTCCATCTACCTTACCAAGATAAATTGATGGATCGTAAATATCTTCAGGTCTAATACCGAAAGTAACCTCTCTACCAGCATAAGGTCTTACCTTATCAACAAACTGATCAGGAACCTTCATCTGGAATTCAGTAAAATCAATCCATAAAGCTCCATTTGAGTCAACAATTTTAGCATCAAGGAAGTTCATAGGAGGGCTACCAATAAAACCAGCAACAAATTTATTTGCAGGCTGGCGATAAACCTCCATAGGTGAACCAATCTGTTGAATAAATTTATTATTCATAACTACGATTTTATCACCCATTGTCATAGCTTCTGTCTGGTCGTGTGTAACATAAACAGATGTAACTTTAAGTCTTGCGTGAATCTTAATAAGCTCAGCTCTCATCTGAACTCTGAGCTTAGCATCAAGGTTTGAAAGTGGTTCATCAAAGAGAAAAACTTTTGGCTTTCTGGTTATAACTCTACCAATAGCAACTCTCTGTCTTTGGCCACCAGAAAGAGCCTTTGGTTTTCTGTTGAGATATTCTGTCAAACCAAGAATCTGAGCAGCTTCATTTACTCTCTTTTTGATCTCTTCTTTTGAATAATTTCTTAACTTAAGACCAAAAGCCATATTATCATAAACTGTCATATGTGGATAGAGAGCATAGTTCTGGAACACCATAGCAATGTCTCTGTCTTTTGGTTGTTTATTATTAACAACCACACCATCAATCAAGATTTCACCTGATGTGATATCTTCAAGACCAGCAAGCATTCTCAAAGTAGTTGTTTTACCACAACCTGATGGACCAACAAGAACGCAAAACTCTTTGTCATTAATCGTAAGATTAAAGTCCTGAACTGCTACCACACCTCCTTCATAAACTTTTGAAACATTCCTGAACACTACTTCAGCCATTTTATCCTCCTAAATATTATTTACATTAAGAAAAATAACCCCACTGAAACTTTAAAAATTAAAATTTTCAAGATTAAAAAATATACAATAATATTTTAACACTTTTTTAAAATAGTTCAAGATTTTTAAACATTAATTTTCCAGAATTTCTTTTAACAATTCTTTTAAAATACTATTCTTTTTTATTTTTCTCTCAATCTTTCCCCTTTTGAATAAAACTGCATCCCTCTTCCCAACAGCCACACCTATATCAGCATCCATTGCTTCACCCGGACCATTCACAACACATCCCATAACTGCTACTTTTAAATACTTTTTTATATCCTTCGTTTTTTGATAAAGCTCTTCTGAAACCTTTTCTACATCAAACTCTTTTCTGGCACAGGTAGGACAGGAAACTATTTCAATCCCTTCTTTTCTTAAACCAAGGCTCCTCAGTATCAGCTTTGCTACTTCAACCTCAAGCACAACATCACCTGTGATAGAAACCCTCAAGGTATCACCTATTCCATCTTTAAGCAAACTACCAATGCCTATAGAACTTTTAACAACAGATTCCCTGAATGTTCCTGCCTCTGTAACTCCAAGATGAAGTGGATAATCACATTGAGATGCAAAAAGTCTATAAGCATCAATCATCGTGCTAACATCTGATGCTTTAAGAGAAACTTTTATGTCTTTAAAATCAAGCTCTTCAAGAATCCTTATATGCCTCCAGGCAGAATCCACAAGAGCTTCAGGTGTAGCTACTGGATAGACATTCCTGTCTATAGAACCAGAATTAACCCCTATTCTTATTGGTATACCTCTATCTTTACAGGCATAAACGATTTCTTTAACCTTATCTTTATCTTTTATATTTCCCGGGTTAATTCTCAAACCATCAACTCCTGCTTTTATAGACTCAAGAGCAAGTCTATGATCAAAATGAATATCTGCAACAACTGGAATACTTACTTCTTTTTTAATATCAGCTATAGCCCTTGCTGACTCTATATCAGGAACACCAACCCTTACAATCTCACAACCTGCATTCTCAAGCCTTATAATTTCTCTGACAGTCTTTTTTACATCTTTGGTAGGAGTAGAAGTCATTGATTGAATAGAAATGGGTGCATCTCCACCGACTGGAACTTTACCGATATATATCTTTCTTGTTTTTCTTCTATTCATATTTTAAGGCTTCCGCAAGTTTAAACTTACCTTCATAAAGTGCCTTACCGATTATTACTCCCTTTAACCCCATAGGTTCATATTCTTTTAATTTTCTTAAATCTTCAAGACTTGAAATACCACCAGAAACTATGATAGGAATATCAGTAATAGTAAGCATTGTTTCTATTGAATCATAATTTGGACCTTCAAGAGTGCCATCTTTCATTATGTCTGTATAAATAATCTCCTGAACACCAAATTCTTCAAGATCCTTAACTATATCAATTGCTCTTTTATTTGTGACATCTTTCCATCCATTTTTAACTACAAAACCATCAGCAGCATCTATAGCTATTATTATATCGTTAGGATTGTTCTTACAGAGATTTTTTATAAACTTTTTATTTTCAATAGCTGCAGTCCCAATGATAATCTTGTGAACACCTCGATTTCTTAAAGCCCTTATAATTCTGTTATCTCTTATTCCGCCACCAACCTGAACTTCAATATTCACCTCTTCTACTATTCGTTGAATAATATCAAGATTCTTTGTTTTACCCTCAAAAGCCCCATCAAGATCAACCACATGAAGTCTTTTTGCTCCCTCACGTTCCCAGAACTTTGCCTGAAAAACAGGCTCATTTGAATAAACCGTTTCAAAATCTGGATTTCCCCTCACAAGTCTCACACATTTTCTATTCTTTATATCTATTGCAGGTATAATAAGCATACTAACCTACCTTTTAACTATATTTATAAAATTCTTTAAAAGTTTAAGTCCTTTTTTATAACTTTTCTCAGGATGAAATTGAACTCCAAAAACATTTTCCTTTACAATAGCCGCAGGAAACTTTATACCATATTCACATTCAAGACCTATTATGTTCTTTTCATAAGGCTCAACATAATAGGAATGGTCAAAATAAAAATAACTTCCATCCTCAATATCATTAAGAAATGGAGACTCCTTAACTACCCTTACATCATTCCAACCCATATGTGGAACTGGCAAATCCACATTAAATCTTAAAACTTCACCCCTGAGTACCCCAAGCCCTTTATGTTCACCGTTTTCATAACTTCTTTCAAAAAGTAACTGCATCCCTAGGCATATACCCATAAAAGGTCTTCCCGAAGAAATAAAATCCAGAATAGCACTATCCAAAGAAAGCCCTTTCAAGTTTTTCATTGCATCGCCACACGCCCCTACACCCGGCAACACAACACCCGAAGCTTTAAGAACTTTCTCTCTATCAGAAGTTATCAACACATCCTCACCAAAACTATAAAAAGCATTTGCAACACTTGCAAGATTTCCCATCCCATAATCAACAATAACTATCATATTCAACTTTCTATATAATCTTTAGTCGAAGGTAAAACATCACTCTCAATCTGGACAGCCATTTTCAATGCTTTTGCAAAGGATTTAAAAGCCGCTTCCATTATATGATGCTTATTCTCTCCTCTTAAAATAACAATATGTAAGGTATAACCAGTAGAAGCAAAACCACTGAAAAACACATCCGCAAGCTCAATATCAAAACCTCCAGCCCCACCCGGAAAATCAAGAAAATTTGACTTATAAAAAGGTCTTCCACTTATATCAATGGCAACTTCTACAAGAGCCTCATCTAATGGGATAGTTGCATAACCAAACCTTTTGATTCCTTTCTTATCTCCCAGAGCCTCTTTAAAAGTCTTTCCAAGCGAAATTCCACAATCTTCAACAAGATGATGATAATCAACATTAATATCACCACTTGCATCAAGAACAATGTCAAAGCCTGAATGCTTTGCAAAGGTTTCAAGCATATGATTAAAAAATCCAACACCCGTATTTATATCAAACTTTCCTTTGCCATCAATATTAAGAGTAACCTCTACATTTGTCTCTCTTGTTTCTCTTTTGACTTTACCAGTTCTTGACATTTTTTCCTCATAAAGCTGTCTTAAAAAAGAACACATATATTTTAACTTATTTTTTCCATTCGGTCAATAGTGTTTTTCTTAAAATAATAAATAATAATAAATCAAAAGCAAAAATAAAAATTGTTATCAATAAGAGATAATCATTCATAAACGAAATTTTCATAAAATAAAAAGCAAAGAATAAAATAATCAAAAAGATCCAGAGTAAAATGGCGACATACTTGTTATTTTTAGCATAAGCAAAATTAACAAATTGTTGCATCAAGGCAATTGAAAAAGAAAAAATTATATAAAAAGGCAAAAACTTTGCCGCCTCAAGATAATTTTCGCCTTGAATAAATAAAATAATATATTGACCAAAAAACAAAAAGAATATATAAGAAAAAAGAAAAAGAAGAAAAGTTAAAAAAGTTCCTTTAAAGAAATAAGAGTTCTTTTCCTTTAAAACATAAGAAAAAACAACATTTGCAAATACCATCGATAGGATAACCAGATTTTTCCCATAAAGACTACAGGCAGAGAGATAGCCGATTTCATTTTTAGAAAATAAATTCTGTGCAAGTGTCAGATCAATTTGAAATATTATACCGAAAGGAACAAGAAATAAAAAGGCAAAAAATACCTCTTTCACAAAATTAAAATTTATTTTTAGCTCTAAACTTTTAATATCAACTTTAGCTAAAAGTAAAATAAAAGCAAAAATTCCAGCAACTATGGAAGACAAAATTGCCCCCTCAACCTTCAATTGAAAGAGATAAAAGAAAATAACCACAGCCACAAGCCTTATTAAGCCTTCAAACCCTATATTAAAGCCATAGTAAAAAAATTCAAATCTACCTTGCAAAAAACCTCTGAATCCAGCTGTAATAAACCAGAGAAAAACAATTAAGGCTCCAAAAATGGAGAAAATAAAACTCTTAATTCCATAAAAACTAAAAATAAAAGGAAAAATAACCAATAAAATTCCAACTAAAACAAAACCTAACAATAAAATTGAAAAAGAAATAGACTTTTCTTCATTTTGAGAAGAAAATTTTGCAACCGAAAGCTGCAATGAATTATTTGGCTGAGAAAAAGCAAGCAAAAAATAAAAAAAAGAATTAAACACACCGTATAGAGACGGTCCAAGATATCTTGCAGAAAAAATGTTAAAGACAATATTAGTAAGTATAAGAAAAGCAAAACCTAAAAAAACAAAAAAAACATTTTTTGAAAAAGAAGAAAACAAAACACCACCTCGGTAAAAATAAATGCAGGGAACCACCTTTAAGAAATTACAACTTCTTTAAAGAAGCAATTCTCAAAGGTGGTCCCTGCTATTATATAAAAATCGCTCCGTTTCAATTATTTCTTTTCAGTAGCAGTATCAGAACCAGCTGCTTTCTGTCTTGCCTGTTCTTGCTTGTAGAGATAGAGTTTTTCACCAATTGTTCTTAAGTCTCTTATTCTTCTTTGAATTCTTTCTTTTGAAAGAATGTTCCATACTGATTCATCATCGATATCAAGCTCTTCTCTTACAATAGCTCTATCAAATTCAACTTCAACATCTTTGAAGTAAATCACAAAATCTCCACCCATTTCTGTTTCTGGCTTTAAAACTATGAAAGAATCAAATGCGATAAACGGGTAGCTCTTTGGATAAAGAGGAATTCTCTGTAATACTCTATCCTGAATACTATCTGTATATTCTGGGTTTGTCCATACAAGTTTTCTCCAACCATCATAGTAAACAGATCCCATATAGTAATCCTGTGTTGCCTCATTTCTATCTCTAAACCTTACAATAGTTTGCATCTGATAATTAAGACCATATACCCAGCTTGAAATAGACTTAATCTGTCCAACATTCATAAGGATTCCCATTACAAGGCTATTTTCTTCACCAGAATCACCTCTGTTTACATCACTACCATCATCATAATATGGGAAGAAATCAAATGGTGGTCTTATCATAGCCCATGACAAAAATCTTCCTTCAATAAAGTGTATTCTTGCTCCCAATACTTCCCCAAATCTTTTACTATTAACTTTCTTTGTATAAGATAAAACGTTATTCTTGGTAGTATTAGCAGAAGAAGCAAGAATAATCTTCCAGTTTTCAATCTTCCAATCATCTCCACTAAATTTAACTTCTGGAACACCATACTGTGTTAAGTCATAGCTACTGTCCTTTTTCAAGACTTCTTCTCTTATTTTCTGATCCTTTTCTACTACAGTGGCAATATTCTTTTCATAAACAGCAAAGTCGATAAGAGTTCTTTTAACAGCAGAAAAAGAAACAGAGCTAACCATTACCATTAAACTAACAAAAAGTACTACAACTCCTTTCTTCATATATCCACTCCTTTTAAAGAAATTCTAAAGTCTTTCGGATATCATCCGAAAATATGAAAAGGAAAACTTTAAAGTTTCCTGAAATATAATCGGATTTTAAAATCCGAAAGTTTAATAAGTTAAAAAAATTTTTCTAATTTTTTTATTTTATTCTAAAATCTTTAATAAAATTTGTCCAGTTAATTTATATTATTTTGCGAAAAATTTTTTCAAAAATTTCATTTTTAAAATTTTTCTCATAGGTGCACCAATTATTACATCTCTATCACCATAAATTATTCTGATAAATTTATCATTTTCTTGAATAGCATAGCCACCCGCATACAATGTAACATTGTTTTTTTCTACATAGTCGTCTATCCATTCACTGGAAAGTTTTTTGAATTTTAAAACCGTCCTTGAATAACCAGACTTTTTAATGTTTTCCTTTCTATTAATTATACAAAATCCACTATAAACAGATTGAAATTTTCCAGACAAAAAGTTAAGATAATCTTTTGCTTCCTCTTTTGTAGCTGGTTTACCTATTATTTGCCCCTTACATACAACGACAGTATCAAAGCCAAAAACAAAATCATCTGGGTAATTTTCGCTTACCTTTTCTGCCTTTGCAATTGAAAGTTTTTCCACAAGTTTTGCTGGAGATTTTTCAGGAATATCTTCATCTATGTCAGACACGCAAATTATAAAATCCTTGAAATATTTTTCAAACAATTTTTTTCTTCCTACCGACTTACTGGCAAGCACAATTCTATTCATTATCCTCACCTTTCAAAACTTCAATAAATGCCTCTTGAGGTATTTCAACACTTCCTACTGCCTTCATTCTCTTCTTACCTTCTTTTTGTTTTTCAAGAAGTTTTCGTTTTCTTGTTATATCTCCACCATAACATTTTGCAAGAACGTCCTTTCTCAAAGCCTTAATTGTCTCTCTTGCTATAATCTTACTACCAACAGCCGCCTGAATAGGCACCTGAAAAAGATGCTGAGGTATCAAATCCCTTAACTTAGCACAGACACTTCTGCCTCTCTGGTATGCCCTATCCTTATGAACCATATGAGAAAGTGCATCAACTGGCTCACCATTAACAAGAATATCAAGTTTCACAATCTCACTCGGTCTGAATTCAAGGAATTCATAATCAAAAGAAGCATAACCCCTTGAGACACTTTTAAGTTTATCATAAAAATCATATATAATTTCAGCAAGCGGCAATTCACAAACTATTTCAACCCTTGTAGAATCAAGATAAATTATATTCTTCTGAACACCCCTTCTATCCTGAATAAGCTGAAGCATCACTCCAAGAAATTCATTCGGCAATATTATTCTTGCATTAACAAAAGGCTCCTCGATAACCTCAATATTCGATGGATCAGGCATTTCTGTTGCATTCTCAATAAAGATAGTTTCTCCATCTGTCTTCTTAATTTTATACTCCACTGATGGAACTGTAGTAATAATATTTAAATCAAATTCATTTTCAAGTCTTTCCTGAATGATCTGTAAATGAAGAAGTCCAAGGAATCCACACTTAAATCCCATTCCTAAAGCTCCAGAATTCCACTTTTCAAAGGAAAGAGATGCATCGTTAAGTTTAAGTTTCATTAAAGCCTCATGAAGATCCTCAAAATCATCAGAATTAACTGGAAAAACCCCGGCAAACACATATTGTTTTGGAGGTTTATAACCGGGTAGAGGACTATCCGCTGGCTTTTCAGAGAGAGTTATTGTATCACCAACACCAAACTCTGAAACACTCTTAATATTTGCAATTATATATCCTACTTCACCAGCTCTTAACTCTTCTCTCTTAAGTAGCTTCAACTGAAGATAACCAACCTCTTCAACAACATATTCTCTACCACTCGCCATAAACTTTATTTTATCACCGGGTTTTATCATCCCTTCATAAACTCTTACTTTTACAACAACCCCTCTATAACTATCATAATATGAGTCAAAAACAAGGGCTTTAAGAGGATTGTTAATATCCCCCTTAGGAGCTGGCACTCTATTCACAATAGCTTCAAGCACTTCCTCACAATTAAGCCCCGTCTTTGCACTTATCATTAAAGCATCTTCTGCTGGAAGCCCGATATCTTTCTCGATTTGTTCTTTCACCATATCTATATGTGCACTCGGTAGATCAACTTTATTTATAACTGGAATAATTTCAAGATTTTGCTCAAGGGCAAGATAAAAGTTGGAAAGCGTCTGAGCCTGAATACCCTGAGTTGCATCAATAAGTAGAATTGCTCCCTCACAGGCACCAAGACTTCTTGAAACTTCATAAGTAAAATCAACATGCCCCGGTGTATCAATAAGATTAAGCACATATTCTTTGCCATTTCTAGCTTTATAAAAAACTGACACAGTATGAGCCTTAACAGTTATCCCATGTTCCTTTTCAACTTCCATCGAATCAAGTAGTTGTTCTGTAAGTTTGGATTTATCGACAGTATTTGTCAATTCAAGAATTCTGTCCGCAAGTGTAGACTTACCATGATCTATGTGTGCTATGATAGAAAAATTTCTTATATTATCTTTATAACTCATAATACTCCCTGAAAGTTAATAAAGATATTATAATATATTTTATGAAATAATGCCAAAAAAAATAAGGGGCATCACTGCCCCTTATTTTAATATATTGCTATGTCTCCACCACCTATCCCTATTTCACCTTTGTCACTTAAATCCGAAAGTTTGAATCTATAAATTTTACTTCCACCATAACCTTCTGAAACAAATATATCACCATTGTGGTAAACAATATTTTTTAATTCTTTCCCATTTAATTTATGAATAGAATTTGAACTACTTAAATCATATACGTAAAATCCACCTATTCCACTCCAAGGGCTCTCTATCACACATAGCTTATTATCATAAACTGCAACAAACGACGCATTTGTAGCTGGAATATTAATCTCACTAATAGAATATGTTGTGGTAGTCATCTTTAATACTTTTCCAGTTCCGTCATATTGCCCGGTGCAGGCTATATATAGATTGGTATCTTCAATCCAGAGAGAAGTTGGATTTTTGTATGTTAAACTTACATTTGTAATAAACGCATAATTCTGTTTTGAATAAACTTCTATTCTACTGTTGTTATAACTTGACATCCAACCTTCACTTGTCGCAATATAAATCTTATCACTACTTACTCTTATCCCCTGTGGATAACCGGGTGAGGATAGATTAATATTTGTCATAATCGAAAAGCTACTCTTTGAAACGATAGAGAGTTGATTTGATACGGCAAGTGTTATATAAATCTTATCCCCATCAATCACAAGATTATATGGATTTGCACCAAGGGGAAAATTAACAAAACTCAAAGAATTGTCCTTAAAATTAATCCTCATTAGCTTATTAGCAGATGAAACCACAATATAACCATAATCTCCATCGATTTCAATATCGTTCGCTGCATCTCCAATATTATTCAAAATAGTAGAAATCTCTCCCGTAACGAGATTATAAGCCTTTAAACTCTTATTTGCCTCATCAATAGCAATAATGGAATTAGTTGTTGCTATTGTAGTTTCAACCTTTGGTTCTTCAGCACAACCAAGAATCCCGACTAAAACAACTAAAAAAGCTATAATTTTCAAACCTTTCACTATTTACCTCCTTAAAATTCAAACTTAATTCCAGCTTTATAAATCCTTCCCTTTTGAGGATACCCTGAAATTTCCTCATAAGAGACATCAAAAACATTTTCAACTGAAAAATAGAAAAAATAAACTCTGAAATACAAATCCATAAGATTATAAGCATTAAGCCAGGCTGTATTGTCTTCAACAGTAAACCTTTCACTTATACTTCTGAAACCAAGATTAAATTCAAAATTATTTTCATATACAGTCCATAAACTGAAAGCCCATTTATAAAGAGGAACATAAAGTATTCTTTTTTTGTAGTATATTGAGTCTTCATCATTGTTTATTGTATAGTTATAGCTAAAAGAAAGATCCCCACCCAATTTAAATAAATAAAAAATATCTTCATACTTAATTGTAAAATTCATAATTCTTGAAAAAACCTTGCCTATATTATCAGGTTTCCACTTTCCTGTATTATCAGGTTTCCAGAGAATTTGATTATTAATATAATTTTCTGTATAGGTAGTATTAAAGTAAACTGGTTGAAAAAACAAAACCACACCACTCTGCCATCTTAAACCATCTTCAGGAGACAGGTTTGAATTTCCACTGGAAAAATTATCTACTGGCCAGTAGAGATCATTAAAAGAAGGAAAAAGAAAACCTCTCGAAATTGAAGAAAAAATTTTCAATCCCTCAATTATATTATATGAAATACCTAACCCGGGAATTAAGAAAACATCATAATCCTTTCTATAAACATTGTTTATTGAAAAATCAAAATTAACTTTATTCAAAGCATAATTTAAAGAGTAAATTAATTCAAATTGATAGCTATAAATATTACTTAATTTTGTGCTATCTACACTGAAATATTTTATAACGGGTTTAATCGTATTTTTTGTATCAAAAAACACAAAATCATTAATCAATTCAAGAGAAAAAGTTCTATTAATATGTTTATCAAGCGAATTGTTGAGTTCATAGTTATTCTCCCAGTTAATAAATCCAGAATTCAAAGTTGTTTCAAAAATTTTTGTTGATATAGAAAATGTATCAAAAATATCTTCTTGTCTTGGAGAAGTATTGTAGCTTACTCCAGTTCCTCCATTCTTGTAAGTATGAGTGATTGAAAAATTAGCATAAGGAAGAATTATATCAGAAAAAAATGACATTCTTTTAAAATCAAGATTTTGAGTGGTATTGGAAAAACCATATTTATCAATATAAGGATAGCTATTGCTGCTTGAAATAAAAGAAAATCCAGCCTTCCCTTTAAAACCATTTTGAATGGAATTTAAAATTAATTTCCCCTGATAAGTATCATAACTTTCAATCGAAAAATCAATCACAGCATTTTTAGTTATAGATGGAGAAAGAAAATTTACAAACCCTCCCTGACCAAATATACCATAAGAAGAAAGGTTATCTCTATAAATTTCAATCTGATCCACAAATTCAAGTGGCAACAAACTCACGTCAAAAGAAGACATTTGACCTATTTCAATATTAAGATTATTCCAGCCAATTCTGGTATGAGAAGAAAGCCCTCCATCTATTGAAATGGTATTTGCCTGCCCAATTCCACCATAGGAACGGTTCTGGATAAAAGCTGAATTTACTTTTGAATTCAAGGAAGAAAAAGGCAAAAACTTCTTCTTTTCATATTGAATTGAATCTTTATTTACTTTATAGTCTGGAATAGAATTTGACAATACAAAATTAAAATTAGTTTGAGAATAAAATGTAGAAAAAACAAACAAAAAAATAAGTCTGGATAGAAGCCTCATAATTAATACTCCCAACTTCTCCAGACTTAAGAAAAAGCAACCTTTTCCTTAAGCCCGAGGAAAATTTTTTACTAAAGTAGCAGGTCTCCTGACTCTGGGAACAAGAAAAAGCCTTCCCATGGTTTAAAACCACAGTGGCATAAAAGACACACTAAAAGGATAAAAATCCTTTCCCATCACAGTGCCGGGTCGCGTTCCGGAATTGGCAAAAAGCCTCACCGGATTCCCTTACACTACTTTAGAGATAATATTATATACAAAAAACCAAAAAAATTCAAAAAATTCATTTCACTTTTTTGGCTATAACCAACATAGATGGCCTTATTGAGGGAATTATGAATCTTAAAATGATAAAAAATGGTAACAATAAAAAAGAAATAATTAAACTAATTTTATCAGACATAATACCATGTTTAAGATTCTTTCTGTTAAAAAATCTTAATAAACTATTAACTTCAATCGTTATACTCTCCCAAAATGGAAATACAACTTTTAAGCACTTAAACCCATTATCTTCAAGACATTTTTTAATTGATTCGGGTGAAAAAAAGTGACAATGAGTTGGATCCTCAAGATTCCACCAAAATTCCTTAAAAATTTTAAGTCCAAAAGAGCTGGCATTAGGTGTAATAAAAAATACTATACCATTTTCTTTAATAATTGAACTTAATTTTTTAAAAAATGAGTTATGATCTGAAATATGTTCAACAACATGAATTGCATAAACAAAATCAAAATTTTTATCAAAAAAAATATTTTTTAAATCATCTTTATATATTTTAACCTTTTCTTTTACTTCAGGTAAAACATCATTTTCCAACAAATATTTTTCCACTCCATAAATATTAAAAAATCCTTTTTTTATTAACTTATTAAGTAAATATCCACTCCCAAAAC
>JBBFLL010000010.1:0-76420 GCA_037479045.1 Brevinematales bacterium
TGCCAAATTACCCCGTCAATCCCCACCCCAAACCCCAACCTTCAACCTTCAACTTTAAACTTTATAACTTTCCAACTAAATAATAAATAGTTATTTCAATTTTAAAAAGACTAACCATATTAAGGTGAAGAAAAACCGATTTTTACAACTCACACAAAATTAAATTGATAAGCATTATAAGAAAAATCACAAAACCTTGATTTCCTTTGAAACTTTTGCAAATCTTCTGTCGAATTGTCCAAGCGTCTCTGCTACCTTTTTTCTTACATAATATAATCCACCAGCATACTTTACAATTATACCGTCATATACTATTTTAGTTCTTTGTGAAACATAATTAACCCTACCTACAACTTCAACCTTCTTCCAATCAGCACAGGTCACAAGTTCTGGTAATTTCGTCAAGGTTGAACCCTCAATGCTATCATTTTTAACAGCATCCACATACATTTTTGCTAATGCTGCTGCATCCATAAGCATCTCCTATAATAAAGAAGATCACCCGGGGTACCGTAAGAAGATTCCCGGTTTCCTAAAATCACTAGAAACCTCTATCTATACTTCCTGTTTCCCCATAATACCGTGTTGGTAAAGAAGAAGCAATTCCATATAGAGATCGAGGTTTCACAATTATGGATACCGATTCCGGAAATATGTTTCTACACGAATACCCCAGGAACAAAATTAAAACTTTATAAAATCAAAAAACAAAAACCATCTTACAGGTGTAACAATTGCATCAAAAAATGCAATAGGTATCATAGTATGAATATTTAATATCTTAAAGGAATCAAGATAATCAACAATCAATCCTATTACAAGCCAGCCTTGAGCTATTCCAAATATAAAACCAACAAAATGTCCCAGAATAGAAGGCTTAGTTTTTTCTGCGGGCTTTATAGCACTTTGTAAAACAATAAAGAAGATAACAAAGCCTATACCACCAACTATATAAGAAACAAGTCTCATATCAGAGATAAACTGGGCAATTTTAACAATTATTGCAGACAAAACCATTGGTAAAGCAATTTTCAAAAACCAGTTAAAACCAAATTTCATTCCATTTTTTGTGTTTACATAAGCAAAAGCAGAAAGAATTCCAACAAATGCAATTAAAAAGATAATATACTCTCTTGTCATTTTTTATTCCTCCGAGAATTTTCTTTTTTTATATTACAGGGAAATAGTTAAAAAGTCAAGGATAAAAGGGTTTTTTATTATTTACCGTTAATTGAAACAATCTCTCTTATTCTGGAGATCAAATTGGCTTTTCCAGATTTTATATCTATATCTATAGCAATTCCTTCGATTATATTTGCTCCACTATCGGCTGGCGAAAATTTTACAGGCAAATGTTGAATCACCTTTCTATAGGATTCTTCTACTTTCATACCTATTACAGAATCCCTCGCACCACACATACCGATATCTGTTATATAAGCGGTTCCTTTTGGAAGTATTCTTTCATCAGAAGTCTGTATGTGAGTGTGTGTCCCCCAGACAGCAGTAAGTTTTCCATCAAAATACCAGCCAAAAACCTGTTTTTCACTTGTAGCTTCTGCATGGAAATCAACAAGAACAATCTTTACATTATTTTCCTTTAAATAATTCAACTGGTTTTCTACAGTTCTGAAGGGACAATCAATAGCATCCATAAAAATTCTACCCATTGCATTGATTACGGCAATCTTAACATTAGCTTTTTCTAATATAACAATTCCATTGCCCGGTGTCCCGGGTGGATAATTTATTGGTCTTATGAGTGAAGGATATTTGTCAATAAAATTAAAAATCTCTTTCTTCTGCCATATATGGTTTCCACTTGTTATTACATCAACTCCAGTATTAAAGAAAGATTTAACAATTTCTTCTGTAATACCAAAACCATGTGCTGAATTTTCTCCATTTACAACAATCAAATCTGGAAGAAATTTTTCTCTGATTTTATGAATTGTGCTTGCAAAAACTCTTCTTCCCGGTTCACCAATTATATCTCCGAAGGCCAAAACTCTTAAAATTCCTTCTGGTTTCACAATCTTTTCCTTATTTTAAAATTTCCATAGCTTTTGTAGTCCATTCAGAGGTGGGATAGTTGTCCTTAAGTCTCTGAACATATCTTTTTGCTGTATCTATTTTCCCGAGCTTATAATTTGAAAAAGCTATACCATATAAAGCTTTCGGATAGAGAGAAGCTGTCTTATAAACTTGAAATATTGAAGTCAATTTTTCTATTGCTGCATTGTAATTTTCATCTTCAATATCATAAAAAGCAAGTTCTGTAGTTGCGATGGCTGCATCTTCTTTCTTTGTAGAATTTACAATCTCTTTATAAATCTTTATTGCTTCTTCTTTTTGATTCTTTTCCTTATAATAGGTTGCAAGTTTTAACATTATAGGAAGTTTTGTTTCTTTTGTTTTTGCTTCTTTAATTAACAGTTTAAGATATTCTTCCTCATTTCCCTGACTTTTATATTTAACTCTTGCTTCTGATAGTAAATTTTTAGCCTTTTCTGCTTCATACGAAGTTGGATAATTTTTTATAAGCCTTTCAAAAGTTTCAATACTCATTTCAAAATTGTTCCACTCATAGTAAATCGTTCCTACTCTCAGAAGAACATCAGGTGCATATTCCCCCTTTGGAAATAAATTAACATACTTTTCAAAAAATTCGAGGGCTTTACCTTTGTCATTCATATTAATATAGCACCAACCCGACCAGTAATATGAAAGAGAAACAAAATTTGCATCATAATCTATTTCAATAATTTTCTGATAATAGCTTAAGGCTTTTCTATAATCTGATAAATTAAAATAATATTCAGCAAGCTTGAATAAAGATTCAGAAGTTGCCTGACTTTTTGGATATTTTTCTACAAGTTCTTCATAATATTGATTGGCTTTGGAAATATTTCCCATTTTTACTAACGACCAAGCCATATCTCCAATCAAAGATGGAAGGTCATTAGTAAGATTGGCTTGATAAGCAATGTAATATGCCTTTTCAAAATAATCAAATGCATTTCTAAAATCATTAAGATTATAATAAGACTTTCCAGTAGCAATAATACTATCATTCGACGAAATACTTTGAGTAGAATACAAAAGGGAATTTGTAAAATTATCAATAGCTAATTTATATTCTCCAAGTCTGAAATACCCCCATCCTTTCAAATTAAGATAGTCCCACTTTTTTGAAATATTTATACTATTCAAATAATCCACCAACTGTTTAAAATTCTCCTCTTTAAAGTAAATCCAGCCGATTTTTAAGGCTGATTCTTCTGCATATTCAGTATCTTTATAATTTTTGAATACACTATCGAAAATTTTTCTTGCTTCCTTATAATTTTTTCTGTTATATTCAAGTATTCCTAAGTTGTAATTCGCAAGAGCAATATAATTTCTATCTTTTGAGTTTTTTATAATCCTTTCATAATAAAATTTCGCTTTTTCGTAATTATTTGCTCTTGTATATGCAAAGCCAGCAAGTTGATAAGCCTTTTCCTCAGGATATGAACTTTTGAGTGTGAGTAATTTTAAGTAGCTATTTGCAGCATCTTCATACTTTCCTGTTGCTATTTGACTATCTCCCATTAAAATATATGCACTTGCTCTTTCATCTGAAGTAATATTTTGAGATAAATATAATTCAAGGTCTCTTATAGCATTCTCATATTTCCCGCTTTCATAATTTAACTTTCCTCGGTAATATAATGCATCCTTATAAACTTTAAAAGAAGAAAATCTATCAATCACCATTGAAAATTTTTCAAGGGCAAGATTATAATTTTTTCTTTCAAGATATATTTCTCCAGCCTTTTGTAATGAAAAAGGAGTTATTTCATCATTAACACGATTGAGTTCCTCAAACATATTGAGAGCATCGTTATAATTTCCACTTTCATAAAAAGTTAGCCCAATCTCATAATTTACTTTTCTTTTTTCTTTTTCTGGGGAATTTGATAATGCTTTTCTTAAAAATTTGAGAGAATTCTCATAATCTTTTAAGTCTCTGTATAGAACACCAATCTTATAGTTTATATCAAAGATATATTCCTTTGAGTCTGTAAGCATTAACCACATATCAAGTGCATCTTTAAATTTGTTTAACCTTACATAAGAAGCCCCACCAAAATAAAGAACATCCTCATAATATAAAAAATTATTTTTGCCTTTAAGAGACTGAAATACAACGGACGCTTTCTCACTCTCATCGAGAAAATAATATGTTTTTCCTAAAAAGAAAAATCCCTCATCATAAAAATTTGAATTTTTATACTTATTTACAAAATCTTCCAGAACATTTTTTGCCTTTTTATAGTTTTCATCATAAAAATAGCTTTGACCAAGCCTTAAATTTGCTTCTATTACCTTCTCATCATTTGGAAACTCTTTGATAAAATTTTCCCATTCGTTTGAAGCCTGAGTATATTGGTTAATTAGCATCAATATGTAAGCTATTGTGAATTTTGCATCCTTTACCCATTTGCCCTTTGGATAAGAAGATATGTATCTTCTCAGTCTATTCAATGCAGTTTCGTAATCTTTAGTCCTGTAATAGTTTATGGCAATAAAAAAAGTGGATTGTTCTTTGTAAATTGTTTCGGGATATTTATTCAAAAGATTAAGAAAATAATTGATAGATTCTTTGTATTCACCATTGTAATGTAATGATAAAGCAAGATAATACAAAGAACCTTCTTCATATCTTTTCTCCCTATCAGAAGCAAGAGTTTTTTTGAATAGATCTATCGCAAGACTATACTTGCCTTCTTGAAAGGCTTTTTTCCCATCTTCAAAAAAATCTCTTGAACTATATGAGAAAACCAAACTAAAGAATAAAAATAAAATTATTATAAAAATCTTCTTCATAGTTTTAATTATAATAAAAAAGAGAAAAAAAGACAATTTATTGATTTTAATAATTCTCAAATCCTGTCGAAATGGAAGTTTCTAAGAAAACCTTCAAATACTTAATTATTTTTTGATTTCAGTTTTCTGGTTGGATAAAAGGAATTTATAGACCATATCCCCAAGTCCAATACCACCAGAATGAGCAATTTTTTTTGAATATTCTTCGTAAAGCATATCTTCAAAAAATTCTTGTTTCAAGCCACCATTAAGCCAATCAGATTTTTGAATAGTTTTTCTCATTGACTTAAAAAGTTGATTTATAAAAAGGGATTCAAATTCTCTTGAAACTGCAAGAATCTGCTTTGAGTCAAGTTTTTTTGGATCAACACTTTTGAGTTTATTTATATCAAAACTACCACTTTCGATTGGTTTGTTTACAATATTTATCATAATGAATTCCCTCATTACTAATTTTCGACATTAGTCAAATTTTATTGAGTGTCTATTCCCTTTTTGCAAGATTGATACTTTCTGAAATAATATAGCTTCTGTTAAATGTTCCTTCTTCTGTCTTTTCTTCCCAGCTAAATCTTAAACCAATAACCTCTGAATTTTTAACCATTTTTTCTGATTTAAGATTTAACGTTATAGGTATTCTTGCTTCTTCTATGTTGCCAGATTTTAACTCTTTTACTAAAGTGTCTTTTGAAATAATATTGCCATCATAATCTATTACATCAAGTTTCACATTTCTTATTTCATTCGGACTCAAGTTCTTAAGATTAAATAAGATATAAAATTCCTTGTTATATTCGATATTTAAAGGTAAATAATAATTTATAGATAGAGAGACCATAGAGTTCATTTTTTTGAATTCATAAAAAATATTTCCTATACCAAACATCCATTCAAGTGGTGAATAAGGTCCTCTCTTTCCAGACATTGCGTTGTATAAGTCATTTATCACCAATCCTTTAAGGTTACTCTTTCTACTCATTTCTTTTATTGCATTAAAATAGGCACTATAATAAAAATCAACTCCACTTGCCTTCACATTTTGAAATTCAAGATTTTTTTTGTAATCTATTTCATAAGAAAAAACCAGCCTATCTGAATATTCAGAGATAAAGTTTTGTCTTAAATTTTTAATCTCTTTTGCAAGATCATAGTATGACAACGTAAAATTAACGACAAAAAAGTCAATAGATGCTGAAGAAAGAATATCAAGAACTTCAGGATTCTTTCTTAAACTTTCATAATCCATATAATAAAAAATAGGTTTATTTTTGCCTGATTTTTCAATTATTTCTTTTATCGTGGAAACAACATAATACCTTTTCCATTTTTCAAAAACAGATAGAAAATCTTTGTTTTTAAGTTTTTCACTGAAAAATTTCAGCTTGTTGGTCAGATCCCAATCCTTCCAATCTGATGGGACTTCAATCTGCAATTCTTTAAAAAACAGATCACAGAGTTCAAGCCCTTCTCCATATTCAGGAAAAAAATCAGAAAAACCAACAAAACTATAATTTTTATTTTGCATCATTGAACTGAAAAGTTTTTGAATAGAGCCTTTTCTGTTTTCATCAATATAAGATATTGAACCACTATCTGAAAATCCATTATCGTTCAATGAATATGATGAATTATATCCAATTTTATCAATATATGCACCCTCAACCTTAAAAGCCTTAATATATCCTGCAAATTTTTTACCTCTTTGATTCAACCTTTCGGCAAGGGTATCTGATTCGCTGATTTTTTCTCTATTCCAGGGTGAATTAGCACTTATATCTTCCTGAAAAGAAGGTGTTATCCCCACATTCATAAATACACCGTCTGAAGCCAAAATATCGACCCATTCAGGTATATAGTTCCAGTCAACTTCTTTACCATTAAGAGAAATAATAATTCTCTTTGATATTCTCTCTATCGAGTTGATGCCTATTAAAGCCAGATTTTTTTCTATCCTGTAATTCTTATTGTTAGCTGTAAAAGAAATATAATTATATACAGAAACAGAAGCCTCTGGAGAATCAGGATAAGCTTTTATCTCTAACTTTGCATCACCATCAATATTTGCTTCCATTGGGAAAAAATATCCTTTCCACAAATTATTTTTTTCATCATAATTCAACAAAACCCTTTCTTTGCCATCAATGCTTTTAATTATATTTCCATACTTATCATAGAGCATAACCTCTATTTTTGCATTTTGAACAACTTCTCTATCTTTTTTTCTTATAATTTTTGCAATAACAAGTATCTTTTCATATTTACCATAAAGTTTCTTATCTGTTTTTGAATACAAAAGAAAATCTGCATTACCTTTTTTTGATTTTTCAAGATCGTTTATTAATTCATCATTCAACTCAAGTTCCACATAAGATGAGTCAAAGTATTTCCTCAAATCTCTATAAAATACATTACTTAATATCAACAAAACTGCCAACAAAAAAATCAAGGCAATTGAAAAATATCTAAGAAATCTCATAAATCCTCCATTTTTAACTGTTTTTAATAAATCTGATTAAAATAGGATAGAAAAGTAAGCCTAAAATAAAGCCAAAAACAAAGCTCAAAGGAAAAATATATATCCACAGGTTAGGAAATAATCTGAAATAGAGAATCACAAAAAGTGCTGTCAGTAAAGAAATAATTCCACTTGTTAAAAAAAAGAAAAGAGGAAATAACTTTTTCATTTTTACCTCCAACCAAAGATAGCTTATATTTTAAGGTATATTTTTTAAAAAATCCAGAAAGGTGTGTTTTAAAAAGATTTATTTTCAATTCTCAAGAAGAATATTAAGAAGATACATAGAATAGCACTCATTGCCAAAATTTTTATAGTAATAATTCTTTAACTTTTCTATTAATTCTCTTCGATTTTTTACATTAAGTTTTGCATAAATATTCTTTATATGAAACTTGACGGTAGGTATTGATATGTATAGATTTTTTGCAATTTCATTATTCGACTGAAATTTTATAATATATTTTACAATCTCCGTTTCTCTCTCTGAAAGAGAGTATTCCTTGAAGAATTCTTCATTCGGCATTACGAACTCTGTGATAATATCCATTATGTTTATAATTAAGATTCTTATTCCTCTTATGTCAAAGACTTCATCGTCTTCTTCAATTATTGGCAAGAATCTGAAAAAAACAGGAAAATTTTTTTCTCCATTACTCATAACAGTATTTAACGTTATCACTTCTCCCGACTTTACCCTTTCAAGCCTGTCTAAAATAATCTTTCGTTCCTTTTCTCCAAAAAAATCAAGAAAGTTTTTACTCCATAAAGAATTGATTTTAAATTTTTCTCTTACAAGATTTGTCATAAATTTTATTTCATAATCCAGAGATAGTTCAACCATCATAACCTGAAGAGTATCAAGCATATCTCTTAATTTATTCTCTATATTTCTTTTTTCTCTTTTAAGTCTTTTATGAGTTTGTGCCTGAGTGATAGCAAGATCTATAGATATGCCGAGTTGAGAAAGGTCTATAGGTTTTATAATATATCCATAACTCCCCTCTTTTTTAGCTAACTCCATTGTCTTCTCATCTGATATAGCAGTTATAAACATAAACGGAATATCCATTTTCTTTAATTCCTTTGAAAGCTCTATTCCGTTTTCTTTCCCCCTTAAATATATATCTATAAAAACAAAATCAATACTGTTCTCATTAATAAAATCAAGTGCTTCCCTTACATTATCAAAAACCCCCATTACGTTTAACTTTCTATCAATAAGAAAGGTTTTAAGCACTTCAGCAAAGATGGCTTCGTCTTCAACTATTAAAACATTAATAGCAGCCATTTTTACCCCCTTTGCTCTATATCACTTCTATTTTAACATTATAATTTCTTTTTTAAAAAAAGAAACTATCCTTTAAGGATAATTTTTTATTTGATGGTATAAAAATTGGTTATTAAAGAGAGAAATTGTTTATGAAATGTTATATTATTGATAAATTATATACTCGATATTTTGCAAAAAAATGAAATTTTATTCAACTTCAAGACAAATCATACATATATCGTCATCAAAAAAATCTGCTTTTCTGAATTCGACAAGTTTTTCATACACAACTTTGATAATATCCTGTGAAGAAAAATTTTTTATACTATCCAGAACCGTTTCAAGACATACTTCACCAAAATAAACAGTTTCATCTTTTATTTTTTTCTCAAAAGGAGTGCTTTCAGAAAGTCCATCAGTAAAAAAGAAAATTTTATCAGTTTTCTTTAACTTTACTGTATTATTTTTATAATCCTTGTTAATTTTAATTGCTTCTTCTGTTTTCATTATTCCGAGAGGAAGTCCCCTATTATCGGAACTTAATTTTGAAATTTCCTCCTTTGAAATTTTATATGGAAGTGTATGACCAGCATTTGCATATATAAAATTTCTTGTATTCTTATTATAAATCCCATATAAAGCTGTAACAAAATGCCCTTGCAACTGAGAATATAAAAAATCATTCAATTTTTTCAAGAATTTTGCTGGATTAGAGAGTTCTGTCTTCATTTGATTTATAGCACTTTTTATCATTGAAGTTATGAGAGCGGCAGGCACCCCATGTCCAGAAACATCACTTATAAATATACCTATTTTATCATCATCAATTTCTATAAAATCGTAAAAATCTCCACACACCTGTTCCATTGGTTTATAAAAGGCTTCTATTTCAAATAAAGGTGGAGCTGGTGGTATAAGAAAATTTTGAATCTTTTTTGCCAGTTCAAGTTCTCTTTCAACTAGATTTTTGTTGAGTTTTATCCTATTTATTGCAGTTTCAAGCTCAAGGTTTTTTTGTGAAAGAATCTCTTCAAGTTGTTCTTTAATCAATAAAAACTGATTGTTTTTTATATTTAATTCTCTTAAATACTCTTCTTTTTCACGATAAACCCTTATAAATCTATAAAACAATATAAAAATAATAGAATAAATAAAAGTTAAAATGCCAATATCAAGAAAAGCTTTTCTCCAGACAAATACTCCAAATCCCCTTGCAAGTATTTCATACATAGAAGCTAAAAATAAAAACACTCCTCCGATAGTAAGAAATTGAGCCTCCCTGTTACTTTCAAGTGCCGAAAACAATAGAAAAGAAAAAAGAACAATAATTACAGCCATTAAGTATATAAAATAAAAACCAAGTATTTTCGAGAGAGCAACATTTCCACATATTTCTATCAGACAGACTACTATAATCAAAAATATATGAAAATAAAAAAATATTCTCAAAAATAGATTAAATTTTTTTCTTAAGATCACATCAAGAAAAATGAAAAGCCCTAACATCATTAAAAATGATGAGAAAAAAGCAATATATCCCCAGATAAAAGGAAAGTCAAAAATAAATAAGGTCAAAAGATTTTCAGAAACCTGCTTCAAACCAAGAAAGAAAATAAATAACCCCGCACCCAAAAACGCCCGTTTTTCAAAATATTTTAAGAAAGAAATTACTATCAAAAAGAGTCCCGACATAACAATCATAAAAGACATAATCATTCCAGAAATATTTTCATTAACTACTTTTTTATATGCTTCTTCAAGTTTAATTATAGCAATCTCCCGATGCCTTAAAAAAGTTGACTCATTTGCATAAAATATTTTGAAATATATGGTTTTTCCTTTATAATTCTCATCAAGTTTTATTATTTGAAAGTTTTCACCTGTTGTAAGGCTTAATTTCTCTGGAATAAGTTTACCATAGTGAAATGAAGCAATTTTATTTTGCGGTTTTATGTCATCAATATATACCTCATAAAATTGTTCCGTAGAATAATAATAGATGCAATAACCGCTGAGATTGGTCTCTGGTAATTTAAATCTCAAAAATAAAATATGTTCGGCTGGTTTATTTTCTATTTCCAGTTTGAGAAAATTAATATCCTTAAAATCTATTTCTGATATTTTATCATTTTTAGCAATTGCATAATCAATTAAAGGCTCAAAAGCATGTGCAAGATTAAATAAAAATAAAAATAATAATATTTTCATAGTTTCTATATTCTATATTCAAAAAATTTTTTTTACAACAGAAAATTTTTTATAACTTGAAAATTGTTCTCTTTTTTGTTATATTTAATAAAATAGAGGTGCAAATGGAACAAAAAACTCTCATAATTATAGGTGCCGTTGTTGTTTTAACTGGAGTAATTATTATACTTTTTGGAGTTTTTTCAAAATTTTTACCTATTTTCAGATTACCGGGAGATATCGCCATAGAAAAAGAAAATTTTAGCTTTTATTTTCCCATTGTTTCAAGTATAGTTTTGAGTATAATTCTCTCAGTCATATTAAATATAATTGCAAAATTTTTTAAATAAATTTTGATAATTTCAAGATTATACCTTAAAATCTATTATCTCGGTTTTTTGGGAGTTTGCATTATGAAAAGAATTTTTGGTGTGTTAATGATCATTTTTTTGTCGAGTTGTTTTAAGTTTAATACAGTCTTACCAGAAGATAAGTTAAAGGATTTGCCCGCAGTAAAGATAATGGAGCTTGCAGCAGAAAAATATCAGGCCAATGAATATAAAGATGCTATATATTATTACGAGTATATAATAAAAAATTTTCCAGAAGACAAAGAAAATTTTGCATGGGCTCACTATGAAATAGGTTTTATCAAATATCAGGAAGGAAAATTAAAAGAAGCCTTGGATTATTTCTATAAAACAGCATCCATAGACACTCCAAACAGAGCTTCTACAATCCTTGCACTTCAAATGGCTGAAAGAGTAGAGAAAATGCTTGAGAAAAAAGGCAGGAACTAAAATTGGCAAAAAGACGAATTAGTTTCATCAATCACATACTCTATTTTGTAGAATTTTTGATGGTAGTTCCTTTAACTATTCTTTTATCAATATTACCTCTCGGGTTCTTGAGGTTTTTAGCTCTTCCTTTGAGCAGATTTGTTTATTTTGTTGACCGTAAAAACAGAAAAATTGCTGAATATAACTTCAAAATTGTTTTTAAGAACAAAAATTTAACAGAAGATGAAAAAAAAGAATTGTTAAAAAAACTTTATTATAATATAGTTCTATATGCCGTTGAATATTTAAAGTTAAGAATTGTCACTCCAAAAAACTATCAAAAGTTTGTTCTGTTTGAGGGATATGAAAATGTTGATATCGCCTTAAAAGATGGAAAAGGATTGATTGTAGTTACTGCTCATATTGGAAACTGGGAATATCTTGGTGGCATTCCAGCAAAACTCGGGAAAAATCTTGCAGTTATAATAAACAGGCAATTCAATCCCTATACAGACTGGTGGTTAAAAAGAATCAGAGAAAAAGATGGTGGTATAAAGTGTTTTTATAATGAAGTTGGAGATCTTTCAAAAATTGTAAGACATCTGAAATCTGGAGGAATAATAGGAACACTTGTAGATCAAACATATTATTTTCAGCCTATATTTGTCCCATTTTTTGGGGTTAATGCAGCTACAGCCGATGGACCAGCTAAACTCCACCTCAAATATGGAGCACCTATAATGCTTGCTTTTGCTATAAGAATGCCAGACAAAAAATATAAACTAATCTATTATCCTCATATTTATTTTGAAAAGACCGAAAATTTTGAAGAAGATTGTAAAAAAATTATGAGTTATATAAACTCAGAATATGAAAAAATTATACTTAAATATCCAGACCAATGGTTTTCTTTTTTTCACCATAGATGGGAAAGAACAAAACCAGAACATTTTTCTGATATAGATGATTCTCCATTTTAAATTTTGGAGATTAAAAGTTGACAAAAAATTTTTTTTTCTTTATTATAATAAACCTTAAAAAGTTGGTATTTTTTAGAGGAGTAGGAAAATGTATGCTATTTTAGAAATTGGTGGAAAACAATACAAAGTAGAAAAAGGCACAAAGCTCACAGTTGATTTTTTAAACCCTGAAAAAGATAAAATACAGTTTCAGACTGTTACAATGATTTCAGACAAAGGAAATGTTGAAATTGGAACTCCTTATGTTAGCGGTGTCACTGTTGAAGCCAAGGTTTTAAATCCAATGGTTAAAGGTGAAAAACTTATTGTCTACAAGTATAAATCTAAGGCAAACTATAGAAGAAAAATGGGACATAGACAGCTTTATAGTGAAATAGAGGTTGTAAAGATAAGCAAAGCAAGTTGATGATAGTTGTAAAAATTAATAAAGATAACGTCCTAACTTTTGAAGCAAAAGGACATTCCCTTTTTGATGTTAAAGGGAAAGATATAGTTTGTGCGGCAGTTTCTGTCTTGATACAGAGTTGGTTGGTAGGAATAACAGAGCTCTGCAAGGTTAAGGCAGAAGAGAATAGGAATGATGGATTTTTGAGTGTTAAAGTCAGCGAACTTAATGAAAGTGTAAAGTTACTCACTCAAAATCTGGTTTTAAGTTTGAAAATTCTTGAGAAACAGTATAGAGAAAATATAAAAGTTGAATTGGAGGAAAAGGATGGCAGCAGGTGGTTCAGGTAAAAATGGTAGAGATAGCCATTCAAAGAGACTGGGAGTAAAGATTTTTGGTGGACAGGCTGTTAAAAGTGGAAATATAATTATCAGGCAGAGAGGAACAAAGTTCTGGCCTGGAAAGAATGTAGGTCTTGGAAGGGATCATACAATTTTCGCCTTAAAGGATGGAGTTGTTAGTTTTGTTGAAAGAAAAGGCAAATATTTCGTGGATGTGATTTAAAAAAAATTTTGGAGATAGAATGGATCAAAAAAAGATAGCTCATTTCAAAGAAAGACTTTTGGAAATGGAAAAGGAAATACTCGAAAACATCCAATCAGAAAGTTATGAAGATGAAAATCCTTTCGATGTAGATGGTGACCTTATTGATAAGGCGGATGTATTGAGTTCAGCCTCATTGACTGAAGGTCTTTCCGCTTCTCAGAAGAAAATGCTAGAAGAGATACGTCGTGCGTTGCAGAGAATTAAAGATGGTACGTATGGAGTGTGTCAGGTCTGCGGCTCTGAGATAGAAGAAGAAAGACTGGAAGCTATACCATATGCAGACAAGTGTAAGAAGCATATGGGGCGTTAGAAACTTTTTTAAGGAGTGATATATGGAGAGCAGCAGACTTTATGTCGGCAATTTGAAGTACGGTGTTACTTCAGAACAGTTATCAGAACTTTTCGCTGGTTACGGTGAAGTTAAGTATGCCAAGGTTATCGAAGGCAAAGGGTTCGGTTTTGTTGAAATGGGAAATAGTAGCGAAGCAGAAAATGCTATGAATGCCCTCAACGGACAGGAATTTGCTGGTAGAACTTTGAAGATTGACGAAGCGAAACCAAGAGAAAGAAAAAGAAATCCTCGTTTTTCAAGAAGAGAATATTAATTTTTTCTGTTAGCGAAGGTGGGGTAGAGGTTTTTGCTTTTACCCCTTATTTTTCTTCTGAGATGAACTTTTAGGAGTTTAAAAAAATGCGTCTTAGATGGGTGCTGGTTTTTTTTCTTTTTTTCTCCTGTTCCCTTTATAAAACTGACAATAAAGAAGATGTGCTTTTTGAAGTAAAAAGGGGGGAAAGTTTTTCTTCTGTTGTAAAAAGGCTTGTAGATGAAAAGATAATTTCACACCCGAGGGTTTTCAGATTACAGGCAAGGTTATCGGGAAAGTCGAAAAATTTAAAGTTTGGAATCTATCTAATCAAGAAAGAGGAGACTTATTCCTCTGTAATAAACAAATTCTATACAGGGAAAAGTCATTCAATAAATATAACTATTCCAGAAGGCTATAATATATTTGATATTGCTAACCTTCTTGAAGCAAAAAATCTTGTAAAAAAAGAAGAATTTTTTAAAGCAATTCAAGATCAAGAATTACTTGAATATGCAGGTGTCTCAAAGGGACATTCTCTTGAAGGTTATCTTTTCCCAGACTCTTATAGCATACCTTTGAATTATTCAGCAAAGCAAATTGCAAAAATGATGATTTCAAGATTTAAAGAAATTGTAAATGAAGAAGTCTTAAAAGCAATAAAAAAGAAAAACCTTACCCTCAATCAAGTCTTAACGATGGCTTCCATAATTCAAAAAGAGGCAAGATTTGAACATGAAATGCCTATAATTTCAGGTGTTTATTACAATAGAATAGAAAAAAGATATAAACTTCAAGCTGACCCCACCCTTATATATGCCTTAATACTTGATGGAAAATACGATGGAAATATAAGAAAAAGCCATTTTGAATATGACTCAAAGTATAATACTTACAAATACTATGGTTTACCACCTGGACCTATATGTAACTCTGGAAAAGCTGCTATACTTGCGGCAATATATCCAGCAAAGGTTGATTATCTTTATTTTGTAGCAAAGCCAGATGGAACTCATTATTTCTCTAAAAGTCTGGAAGAACATAATAAAGCTGTCTATCTTTATCAAATCATTCCCGCAATAGAAAGAAGAAAACAAAGGTCAAAATAAATGATTTACAGAAAGGATCTTGTTGATTTTCTTGATGAACTATTAAAACCAGTTGAATTTGTAGATTCAACCTACAATGGACTACAGGTTGAAGGAAAAAATAATATAGAAACTATTTCTCTAGCAGTTGATTCTTCGCTTTCTGTTTTTGAAAAGGCAAAAGATTTCTTGATTACTCATCATGCATTAATATGGGGGGGAATAAAGCAAATAAATTCTTTTTATAAAAAAAGAATATTTGAATTACTCAAAAATGATACAAATCTATATGTTTCTCATCTCCCTCTTGATTTTCATCCCGAAATTGGGAACAATATTTCTTTATTAAAAACTCTTGATATTTCTGAAAATTATGAATTTTTAAAAAATTCTGGTATTTTAGCTTTTTTAAAAAAAGAAATGAATTATAATGAATTACTTGAAACTGTAAAGCAAAAGGTCAATCCATCGGCAAGGGCTTATAACTTTTCTAATAATAAAGTAAAAGAACTTTTCATTTCAACGGGAGCTATTTCCAGAAATATTATTGAACAGCTCGCAAATATCGGCATCAAAAATATACTTACTGGAGAAGCATCATCAGAAAGTACTTTCTATTATTTGCTAAAAGAATATGAAATGAATATAATATTAGCTGGACATTATCAAACAGAAATTTTTGGACTTTTGTCTCTAATGGAGTTTCTTAAAAAGGAATTTAATAATAGTGTGAATTTTAATTTTATTGATATGCCTTACTAAAATAAGGGAGATGATATGAAAGTAGAATTAATCTCAATAACTCTCGATAGTGAAAAACATATAGAATATTGTGCAAGAACTTGTTATAATTCTCTTGATAAAATGACTGCAGACTCTCATAAAGTTTTTTTGTCTAACCTAATAAAAAATGGACATCTATCTGTTCTTGAGCATTCTTTTGCTTCTTTTCTTATAGATGAGATATCAAGAGCCTGCTCCCATCAGCTTGTTCGTCAAAGAATTGCAAGTTTTTCTCAGAGATCTCAAAGATATGTAAATGAAAAAAATTTTACTTTTGTCATTCCACCTGAGATTGAAGAAAATAATACAACAAAAGAAATCTATCTTGAGTCTATAAAAAGCATTCAAGATGCATATAATAAACTTATAGAACTCGGAATAAAAAAGGAAGATGCCCGTTTTTTACTCCCCAATGCCACTCACACAACAATTACTATGACTGCAAATTTCAGAGAATGGTTGCACATAATAGACTTAAGGGTTAGTAGACATGCCCAGTGGGAAATAAGAGATCTGTTTATAGAAATATGGAAAAAACTTTATGAAAAGGCTCCTACAGTTTTTTCTGATGTCTATTTTCTCAACTGGAGCAAAGATTACGAATACAAAAAAGAAATTTTTGAAACAAAGATACAATCCTCTTGAATTTTTTTAAACAATATGATAATCTAAATAGGGTTTGAAAATGGATGATGTAAAATTAATAGAAGACGGCAAGGTTTTAATTATTTCAATTGATGGGACTTTTTCTATTTCTCAGGTAGTAAAACTCAAGAAAAGTTTTTTTAACTTCTTTAAAAATAAAAAATTGTTTATTTTCGACCTATCTAATACAAAATGGATTGATTCTTTTGGTATGGGATTTATAGCATGGGTAGTTAAAAATGCAATAATATTAGATTCTGAGGTAAGCATTATAAACCCTGAAAAGAACGTCATAGATATTTTCAAAAAGACAAAACTTGTAGAAATAGTAACATTCTGGAATAGTATTGAACAGGCAAAATCTGGTTTAAATATTGGTTAAGTGCTTTCGTCTTTTATAAGATAAGACAAAACAGAAAATATAAAAGATTCATAACCAAATTGCTTTAATTGATAGTCTTTCAAGACATTATAAAATTCTGTTTTATTTTTTACTCCCATTTCATCATATATAGCACTTATATGATTCTTAACAGTACTTTCAGTTATAAAAAGTTTACTTGCTATGTCTTTTACTTTATAACCTTCAAGCAATAGCAAAAATACTTCTTTCTGCCTCTGGGTAAGATTATATTTTTTAAAGAAGGTTTCTTCAGGAATAAGAAAAGAGTTTGTAAAAGACTTTAAGTCCATACAGCTCCATCTCAAGCCTTTTATCTGTTTATTTTTTACAATAGGTAATGCCTTTGCAAGAAGAGTTTGTTTTTTGCCTTTTTTCGTTACTATTCTGAATTCTTTAAAGTTTGAATTGTTCGATAATAATATCTCTTCACAATACTGTTTTATTTTTTCTCTATCCTCTTCCATTATGAAGTCAAGTAAATTCAATCTACTTTTTTCCTCTATCTCAAAGAAATCAACTCCTGTTTGATTAATAAATTCTATCTTAAAGTTTAAATCTGTCTCAAATATTATAGTTGGTAAAAAGTTAGCTATATCTTTGAACTTCTCTTCGCTTCTTTTGAGTCTTTCTTCCATTTTTTTTCTGATTTCTATTTCTTCCTGTAACTTCTGGTTAATTCTTTTTAAATCCTTTGTTTTTTCTTCCACAAGTTTTTCAAGATTTTGAGAATAATCTTTTAATTCACCAATTAAACTTGAAATTCTTAAGGCTACACTGAGTTTTTGCCTTACTGTTTCATATATCATTCCTTCAATAACAAAAAAATTCATAATAAAAAAGCCGATCTGTGTGTTTCCATGAAAAAGCCCCTGAATTATATATGTTTTTGGACTTTTTCTTAGTCTATCTATTTCTTCAGGAAATAAATTCGTAGTTTTAAAAACGTCTTCTCTTAATGCAACTTTTTTATTTTCAACAACAGCACTTATCATCCTCGAATTGTCAAAAGGTTTTTCTGGGTTTTCGTAAAATGCAAGAAAAAATGTTTCTACACCCATAAATTTCATACTTTCTTCAAAAATATTAATTTGCTTTTTTAATTCAAACTCAGTAATTAATTGTTCTCCCATATCATTCATTTTTTCAAGAAGAGTTTCCTGTGCAAGAGGTTTTATCTTCATAGATGATTCAAAGGTGGCCTCTCCTTCTTTACAACCGCAGGATGTTCTGAAAATCGGATGGGTAGGTAAAACTATTCTTTTCTCTTTAATATTTCCATTGATTGTGTTAAACAAAAGCTCAGCAGATTTATAGCCAAGTTCACCTATCGGTTGATGAACTGTTGTAAGACCTTTTTCAAGACTTAAATCAACATTATCAAATCCAGTGACAAGTATCTGCTCTGGAACTTTTATTTTTCTGTATTCAAGCTCTTCAAGGACACCAAGAGCCATCTGGTCATTTGAAGAAATTATTACCTCGGGGAAATAACCCTCTTCATCAAATATTTTTTTTGTAGCATTTCTTCCAGATAATATCGAAAAATCTCCCTCAACAAATAAAATATTCTTAAAATCTATATTATGCTCTTTTGCCATCTTGAGAAAGACTTCTTTTCTTATTCTTGCTTCAGGATTCCCTTCAGGCCCCTCTATGAAAGCTATTTTTTTTACTTTATGTAAATCAAAAAGATGCAAAAGAAGTTTTTTAAAACCATTTTCATTATCTATCTCAACAGAAGGGAAATCGTTAACACTCATACCAAGAGTTACTATAGGAATGTCTTTATATATTTTAAAGAAATCTATTAACTCCTTTTCATCTACAATATTTGACACAGAAGGGCAGGTGATTATTAATCCATCAATTTTTTCCTTTTTTGGAAAATAGAATAAAAGATTCTTTTTTTTCTCCCAGTCATTTGGAGAATTGATTCTTCCAGTAATAAAGCAATATGTATCAATATCTTTAGCAATAGTAAAATTAGAAATCCCGGATATTATTCCAGTATGGTAAGGCGACCCAATCCAATCAAATATAACACCAAAAGCAAGTCTTCTATTCATTTTTAATTCTCTTTTTTAAAGAATTTTTGAAAATATTATGAAATAAAAAAAATAAAATTGCAACAAAAAAATCTTTATTATACGTATAGAAAAGCCCAACCTTAAATAAAGAAAAGAAAAGAAAAACCCGGGGGATGCAACTAAAACAACCCCCGGTGAATAAAATTTACTTTCCCTATTCCAGATCTTTATTAATTATTCCAATATAGGCTTAATACTTACATTTCTGATTGATACACCTGCTGGATGACCAGAAAGTAAGAATTCGAGTCTTGCAAAGTCGTCTCCACCAACAGCTTTAAATTCTTTTGTAAATGTCTGCCATTCTGTAGTAAGATCAAATCTCATCATACCAGAATAAGCAAGCCAGTCTCCACCAATTCTTCCAACTTTAACAGCTATTGCTCTTGGCTGTTCAGCCTTAGCATCAAACTGGAAGAAATATTTCTTTCCAAACTTCATAGGTACAGGGAACTGAACAAGCTGAAGCTGCCAGTTGTCATTGCCTGGAGCTGTAACTTTAACAGTGAAAACCCCGTCTTTAACTTCAGCTGTTCCATTTGCTGGCATTGTAACATGGAAAGTCCATTTGCCACTCACTTCTGCTTTAATAGCATCAGTAAGACCATTGTAAACAGAGTAATTCTTTACAGAGCCATCTGGGAAATTCCCATCCTTTATCATTTCTTCTCCAAGCTTTGGCCCACTACCTTTTACAGCAGATTTTCCACTTCCTTCTCCGCCACAGGACACAAGAGCTAATACTAAGAGAGAAGAAATAATAATCGCTAATCTTTTCATCTTAACCTCCTTAACATTATTTCAGTTTTATTTATTATAGTGAATTTTTCAAATTTTCATATAGACTTTTAGTATGATTTTTATCATACTTTTGGTATGATTTTTATAATCTCAGCTTAAGAGCAATTTTAATCAAGAATTTTTCTCCTAATCCCCTCTAAATATTTGTCTTATTGAAAGTTCTTCTTATTGTGTAGAGTAATACAATTTCTCTATGAAAAATCTTTAATTCACAAAAATCGGTATATTTAAAAATTGACTTTTATTCTCCTTTCAGGTTATAATATTTATTAAAAATTCTTGCCTTTGTTTTTCTCAAATCTATTTTTGGAGGAAATTTTATGGTGAAGAAATTTTTATGTGCACCTGGTCCGACAGCAGTTCCCAATGAGATACTTGCCGAAATGTCAAAGCCTTTAATGCATCACAGAACTCCACAGTTTTCAAAAATTGTTTCAGAAAATGCTGAAATGCTCAAAAAGGTTTTTAAGACAAAAAACTCAGTTCTTACACTTACTTCATCTGGAACAGGGGCAATGGAATCATCTATTACTAACTTTATGTCCGAAGGAGATAAAATTATAGTTTTATCAGCTGGTAAATTTGGAGAAAGGTTCGCCGAAATTGGTAAAGCCTACAAACTCAACGTTATAGAGCTTAAAGCTGAATACGGAAAGGACATAAAAGCAGAAGAAGTAGAAAAAGCCCTAAAAGAACACCCTGATGCAAAAGGAGTTTATACTGAGTATAGTGAAACTTCTACAGGAGTTGCCTTTGACATAAAGAATATTGCTAAGGTAGTAAGTAAAACACCGGCAATCTTTGTAATTGATGGTATTACTGCTATCGGAGCTATGGAATTTGAAATGGATGAATGGGGAGTTGATATTGCTATAGCAGGAGCTCAGAAATCCTTTATGATTCCACCGGGACTTGCTTTTATTGCCTACTCTGACAAAGCAGCAGAAAAGATGAAAACAGCTAACTTACCAAGATTTTATTTTGATCTTGCAAAAGAAAAGAAAAATCTTGAAAAACAGACAACAGCTTGGACTCCAGCAATTACTCTTTTCATTGGTTTGAATTATGCTCTTAAAATGATGCTTGAAGAAGGAATGGATAATGTAATTAAAAGACACTATCTTGTAGCTGAATGCTTCAGACAGGCTGTTCAATCTATTGGTTTAAAGCTATTTCCTGATGTCCCAAATGTAAGACCTACTGATGCAGTTACAGCAGTAAGAGTTCCTGATGGAATCGATGGTGGAAAAATTCCAGCTTTGATGAGAGACAAATATGGAGTAACAATAGCTGGTGGACAAGGTTCAATGAAAGGTAAGATTTTCAGACTCGGCCATCTTGGTTACACAGACAAGAGCGACATAGTAGTTGAACTTCAGGCTATGGAACTTGCTTTAAAAGAACTTGGCTACAAGTTTGAATTTGGAAAGAGTGTATATACAGCACAAAAGTTCATACTTGAAAAATTCCCAGTGCCACAGGTTGAATTATCCGACGCAGGTGATTAATTGATTAGTTAAAAAATAAAAGTCGGGCTGTTTAAATAGCAGCCCGATGTTTTATTTGACAACATAAATGGATAATTTTATAATTTATTATAATGGGGCTATAGCTCAGAGGGATAGAGCAACAGTTTCCTAAACTGTGGGCCACAGGTTCGACTCCTGTTAGCCCCATTCAGTTAAAAATTTCAAACAAAAACAAAATAATTGCTATTACCAATAATATTAAAAACAGTTCAATTGAACTGCCTTCTATTTTATCATATTCGATTACCTTAAAATATTTTTTTAATTCCTCTTTCGTAAAAAATTCAAATACCGACTCTTCTGAAATCGAATGTTTTTCCTGTGGATTGTAAAAATTTTTTATTGTTTCATAAAAGAAAATTGGGAAAAATGAGGCTGAACTTACTTCTTTTAAATTCTCTTTAATTGAAAATGTAAAAATGTAGTTATCTCTTATTCTATAAATTACTGGCTTGTCAACTAACTTTACAACTGGAGTTAAGTTATAAATATTAGCAACAACTTCATACACAGATTTTAAGGAAAAATTTTCTATTTTCAAATTAAGTTCAGACGTTAAATCTCCAGAATAATCCTTTTTTGCAATAAATGAAACTTTCTGATTTTCAAAATTGTCTGGAATGGTATATATGAGGCCTCTTGCATTAGGATCGAACCTGCTCACAAAGGCAATATTGGCAGTATTAATATCAAAAGTCTCTTCGATATCTCCAAATAATGCTCTCATTGTTTTCATTATATATTGTTTTATAGAAATGTCCTTTAAATCCATAAAAATTTTCATTTTTGGCATGAAATATATATTTAAGTTTATTTCATTATCAAATTGAAAATCATTTGTATTAAATTTGATTGTTAATCTATTTTTTGTAAGTAAAATTGATTGATCAGGAATTAAAAACTTTTCTAAGATTTTTGTTCTTTCTTCATAAATAAGTTTATCGTTAAGATAAACAAAAATCGGTAGTTCTTCTTTTGAATTTAAAATAGCTTTAATATAAAGTTCACTACCCTTAGTCAAAATTTCTGGAAATATTTCAATGTTCTTAAAAAAATAGTTTGTATTTGTGTGTTTGAGAAGAAGAATAGTCAAATCTTTTCTTGAATAATTAATGTTTTTAAAGTTTGATTTTTGCCCATCTGTTATAAGAACTATCTTATTTTCTGGTATTGAGTTTATCAAATTTATTAAATCTTTATTTTTCTCATAAATTATTTTTTCTTCTATTTCTTTATTTCCAAAGTAAAATTTTTTTACCCCTTTTTCTCTTAAAAAGTTTATTATTTCCCTTATGTCGAAATCAGCCATACTCAAAGTTGGATCAATAACAACAGCAAAGTTTGAAAAATCACTGCCCTTTTCTATAATTGGGTTTGAAAATGATAGAATAATGAGAGCTAAAATCAGCACTTTTATCAATTGTTTCAGAAAAATATTAAGTTGAAACTTCTTTTTTTCATCTTTTAAAATCTCTTCCAGAAGTTCTAATGAGGAAAAAACTATCTTTTTTCTTTTTATCTTTTCTATTAAATAAATAATCATTGGAATAAAAGCTATGGGTAAAAAATAAAGAAAAAACGGATTTAAAAATCTCATTTCAAATTATCCAGTAAATTTTTTAAGGAATAATAATATGGTTGATTGTTTATTATATTAAAGTAAAATAAATTATTTTTCACAAATCTTTCATAAAAAAATTTCTTTCTTTCTTCTATCTTCTCTACATACTTTTTTATAGTCTCCTGTGATAAGATTGTCATTTCACTATTTACCTCACTATCAACAAGAATAGAATTATAAGGAATATTAATTTCTTGATTTGAAAGCACGTGAATAAAATTTATCTTTTTTTCAAACAAAAGTTTTAATATACTTTCTCTTTCTTTACTCCACCATCCATCAGAAATCAAGAAATTAATGTCCATCGTCTTAATATTATAAAGGTATTCATAGTTAAAAATCCGCTCTGATAATATGCCTGAAAAAATCTCTTCTATAGAATCGAGGGTTATTTTTATACAGTTGATAAAACTATTACCAATGCAGGACAAAAAAATTTCATTCTGTTCTTTTAAAAACAAATAAGAAAATAAAGCAATAAATTTCTTGGAATAGAAAAATTTGTCATCAGGATAGTTCATAGAATTACTTATGTCAAGAATAAAATGAATCTTAATATGAGAATAACTTTCATATTGTTTTGTAAGTAGTCTCTCCGTTCTTGCATATTTTTTCCAGTCTATATCTTTCGGGTTGTCTTGTGGAAAATAATCCTTGTATTCTTCAAATTCTGGGCTATTTCCAATCCTTCTTGATGAAAAGAATCCTTCATTTCCAGATGAAAACCTTTGAAAAAAAGTTTCGTTAATTTCATAATTTTTCATAAAATCCAGAGCTTCTTTTTCAAGATACATTTTTATTCCTTAGAATTATTCTAATTTTTCAGAGGAAAATTTTCAAGTTTGATTAACTTGATAAATAATTCAGTTAAGAGTAAAATTAAGAAATGAAACATTTTTTGTTTTTTTATTATATCATAACTGCTTTTTCTGGAATACTTGGTTATTTTGGAATCCTGTTTTTATGGCTTAAGTATCATAATAAATATGTGTTCTACTATTTTATTCTTTTTACCGCCCTTTCTCTCAGTCTATTCACAAATTTATATCAGTTTTATAGATATATTCTTCTTGAAATTGAAAATTTTAAAACAACATATTTTGTAAGTGTACTTTTTGTGCTTACACACTCTCTTTTCTTTTTGAGTATTCCAGCTTTTATTTTTTATGCAATGGAAAAAGAAATGCCAAAAATTTTGAAATTTATTTCAAGAGGGCTTTTTCTTGTTGGCATAATTGCAATAATTATTTCTATATTTTCAGAAGATAAAATTAACTTTCTTGCCAACTTTGACAATTTTTTCTATCTTAACGTATTTTATGTTTTTTTGATTTATAATTTGTTTTTAATAAAGAAAAACCTTAACTTCATAAAATACATTATAATTAAAGAAATATTTTCCGTTGCTTTCTGGTTAACCATATTTTTCATCCCGCTTTTTATGGTTGATAGTCTCTGGAGTATTTTTCAAATAAAATTAAAACTGATTCCGAGATGTTTTAATTTTATGCCTTTATACTATTTCTTATGGAATATTATATTTGCTTACTATCTTCTTAACTACATAACTAGAGAAAACTCTCTCTTTTTAATTAATAACCTTCCAGAAAATTTTATAAAATCCTATAAAATTGGCAAAAGAGAAACTGAAATAATAAATATGATAATCCAGGGACTTGACAATAAAGAAATTGCAGATAAACTTTTTATCTCCGAAAGCACAGTAAGAAATCATATTTCAAATATATATAGAAAGGTAAATGTCTCAAATAAAGTTGAATTGTTAAAACTCATTCAACAGCAATCTTAAAGTTGTTGACTTTTTTTAAAAATATAATAAAATTTTAATACTCGAAGGGGAGGGAATATGGCAGGATTTCTGATCGTTGATGACTCATTTCTTATGAGAAAAACACTTAAATTAATTATAGAAAAACTTGGTCATCATGTTGTTGGTGAGGCATCTGATGGACTTGATGCTTATGAAAAATACGGTCTTACAACTCCTGACGGAGTGATAATGGATATAGAAATGCCAAAAATGAATGGTATTGAGTCAATAAAAAAAATAATCTCGGATTTTAAAGACGCAAGAATACTTGTTGTAAGTACTCACAATGAAAAAAACTTAATTGTTGAAGCCTTGAAAAATGGGGCAAAATATTACCTTATCAAACCTATCACTGAAGAAAGCCTTAAAAAAGGTATAGAAATACTTTTTAAATAATATTCTTGCAAAAGAAGTTTTTTTTTATTATAATTTCCTCTTATGAAAAAATATTATTCAAATGAGACAGAAAAGGCTTTTAGCAATTTCGATAGTATTTCAAAAATACCTTCTGAGTTAATTAAGGCTTATGGTGAAGTCAAATTAGCTGTTCTTAAGGCAATTCAATACGAAGAAAAAAAATACAACAATGAAGAGTGGAATGCTTTAGAAATATCTTTAAATGAACTTATTGAAGGAAAATTAAATGAAAACTTCCCTATCTCTTTATATCAGGGCGGGGCTGGAACAAGCCTCAATATGAATGTAAACGAAGTCATTGCTTCAAGAGCAAACGAAATTCTTGAAAAAAAACGTTTTGACCCAATAGAAGATATAAATAAATATCAATCTACAAATGACACTTTTCCCACTGCGGCAACAATATTTGTATATAGAAATCTCCTTGAAATTGAATTGCTGATTATCAATTTACAGGAATTCTTAGTTAATAAAGAAAATGAACTTGGGCAAATCCTTGTCACTGGAAGAACAGAAATGCAGGACGCTCTTCCTATCAATCTTGGGCAGATTTTTGGTAGCTGGGCAGGAATGATAGAAAGAGATAGATGGAGAATTAACAAGGTCAAAGAAAGAATAAGGACTATAGCACTCGGCGGAACAGCTATCGGAACAGGCTATCCAGCTCCACAAAAAATTGTTTTTGCATCAGAAAGATTTTTAAGAGAAATTACAAAGCTACCTCTCACAAGAAGTCAAAATCTACCCGATGAAGTATCAAATCTTGATAAGTATTCAGAACTTGCTTCCATACTTAAAATTATAGCTGAAAACCTATTTAAGATTACGGGCGATCTTCTATTATATACTTCATCATTCATAAATGAAATAATTCATCCAGATTTACAGACAGGCTCAACAATAATGGCTGCAAAAACAAATCCTGTAATTCTTGAATTTGTAAGGGGATGTTCTATAAGCATAATATATGAATGTGATAAAATTTCAGAATATACAAGAAACGGACAGCTTCAACTGAATGCATATTTACCTTTTGTTCTTGAAAGTTTCAATCTTATTTTTAAATTAACAAAAGTCTCAATTGAAAAATTTATGGAAAAATTTTTGGCTCAATTGCAAATAAATAGCCAAAAAATAGAAGAAAATCTTGTCAATTCAAAGGCTTTAGTCAATGCATTGATTGGGGTTATAGGATATAAGAAAGTCAAAGAGATTTATAATGTAATGATGGAAAGAAAAATAAAAACTATCTCAGAACTTAAAGAAATATTAAAAGAAAAAACCGATCTTAAATCTGAAGAAATAGATTTCTATCTTGATCCCATTAATATAACAAGTTTCTGGAGAAAATAATGGCTATAACAAATACACCACTTTCAGAGCAAATAAGGATTGTCCTTTTTGGTTTACGTAATGCTGGTAAGTCAAGTCTGATGAACAACATATTCAGCCGAGAAGTCTCAATAGTTTCAAATGTTGCTGGAACAACTACAGACCCTGTTACAAAATCTATAGAGCTTGGCAAACTCGGTCCTGTCGCGATAACTGATACTGCTGGACTTGATGATGTTGGTGAAATTGGAGAATTAAGAATCAAAAAAACACTTGAATTCCTTCAAATTGCCGATATAGCCGTTCTTGTTACAAGAGCAGACTCGCCTATCTCAGAAATTGAAGAAAAATTTGTTAACGAAGTTAAAAACAAAAAAAAGGCATTACTCATTGCTCTCACATTTTCTGATAGAAAGATAGAAAATTCTAAAATGAATTTTACAAAAAATTTTAAATTCGTAAAGATAGACAATCTTAAAAAAACTGGAATAACCGAACTCAAAAATGAACTTATAAATCTTTATAATGAAATTGAGTTTGAAATATCTCCATTACATGGGCTTGTTAATGAAAATGATTTCGTTATTCTTGTTACACCAATAGACCTTGCTGCCCCAAAAGGTAGACTTATCCTGCCTCAGGTTGAAACTATAAGGGATGCTCTCGATAAAGATTGTGCTGCCTTGATAGTTAAAGAGAGAGAGCTAAAATTATTTTATGACGCTCTCAAAATAAAACCTAAACTTGTGATAACCGACAGTCAAGTTTTCTCCAAAGTAGCTGCTGATATAGATCCTGATCAACCACTTACTTCCTTCTCAATACTCTTTGCAAGAAAAAAAGGTGACCTTGCTTTGTTTGTAGAGGGACTTAAGGTTTTAAAGGATTTTCCTTCAAATTCAAAAGTTATGATACTTGAAGCATGTTCTCACCATGTTCAGCCAGATGATATTGGGACAGTTAAAATTCCAAGACTTTTCAGACAACTTGTACAAAGCAATGTAGAGTTTGAATTTTTGAAAGAATTGCCTGAAGAGAGTAAACTTAAAGAATTTTCTCTTGTTATTCATTGTGGGGGATGTATGGTAACAAGAAAAAAAATGCTCACAAGACTTGAAACTCTCAAATCGTATGGAATTCCATCATTAAACTATGGACTTTTTTTAGCATGGGCAAATGGCTTAATACCAAGAGCCATAGAACCTTTTACTTATGAATATTCTTTGTATGAAAAATAAAAAAATATTGCATTATTTAAAAGGTGGTTTTAAAATAGATTAGGGTTTAATATGGAAAAACAGTTTGTTGGATTCAAAGTAGAAAATAATTTCTACTGTATAGATATAGATTACGTTAAAGAAGTTGTAAAGGTTAATCAAATCACGTGGATGCCTCATGCTCCTGGATTTGTGAGAGGAATAATAAACTTAAGAGGCATAATAGTCCCTGTAATTTCTTTAAAACTCAAGTTTGGACTTATTGAAAAAGAAGAAAAACTCGATGAATACAAGGTTATCATTGTAAATATAAATAATCTACTTGTTGGGTTGATAGTAGATGAATTTGTATATGTATTTTCAAGTGGTGATGACAAAATTCAAGGACTTGATGCAACAGGAGATATAAAAATCGCAAGGAATCTCATCAACGGAATTATAAAAATGGAAAACAATATTTTTTTAATACTTAATATAAAAAATATTCTTGATATTGAAGAACAAAAATTTATAAATAAAGAAGTAATCGAACCAAAAAAGATTGATTAATAATTTGACTTTTAGTTTTATCAGTTTTAGAATTTAGCATAAAAAAAATAGGAGGATATACAATGAAGAGAAGTTTAATATCTATTTTTGTTTTATTTACAGCTGTGGGGATATTGTTTGCTCAGCAAACTACTGCTCCAGATCAGGAAGGAGGAGCTAGTAAAGATCAAAATACAAACACTTCTGTTGTAACAAACGAACAACCTGCTGTTACTGAAGAAAAAGAAGTTAAAGCTGTAGAAGGTATTGTCTACAACGATGGTAATATGGATTATGCCTCTGGTGATGTCAAGTTTGTTATTGATGCAAAAGATGAAGGTTCAGGAGTTAAAACCATTTATGTTCTTGTTGATGATTCTGACTTTGGTGTTTATGAAAACCCTCTTTCTTTCCTTGAAGAAGGAAAGCACCTTATAGGTTATAAGGTAGAAGATAATGTAGGAAATATGTCAAGAGTAAAATTTTATGAATTTATTCTTGATAAGACAGCACCTGAAGCAATCCTCATAAGTGACAAAAAACCTGTTAAAATTGGCGATGTTCTTTATGTTGGGTCAAACTATAACTTTGGAATTTTTGCAAACGATAATCTTTCTGGTGTAAAATCAATCGAATACAAGATTGACGACGGAGAATCAAAAGTTTATGAAGGAGTATTTGCTCCAGTTCAACAAAATGGCTTACATAAAGTTGAATATTTTGCGACCGATAATGTTGGAAATGTATCAATGGCAAAAACTTATATTTATTATCTTGACATTAATGCTCCAACCATTGAGTTTGTAGTTAATCCAGAGCCTTTTGAAAAAGATGGTGTAAAATATATTTCTGATAAAACACCTATTGTAATAAAGGCAAAAGATGCAGAAACTGGTATTTCAAGAATTGTTTATAAAATTGACGATGGAGAAGAAAAGGATTATCAATATCCTATTAAGCTTTCAAGCGGGAAACACACAATCAAAGCTAAAGCTTTTGACCTTCTTGGTAATGTAAGTGAAGAAATCTCTCTTGAGTTAACTGTTGACGCAGTAATTCCAGAAGCAGAATTAGTTCCAACAAAATAGTTTTAATAATAAAACGGGAAACAATTTTTGTTTCCCGTTTTTATTTTCTACAACTTGTATTGACAAGTTTACAAGTTTATGTCATAATATAAATGAGGTTTTATGGAAATAAATTTTAATTCACCAATCCCAGTTTACTTACAGCTTGCCAACATTATAGAAGATGAAATAATCTCTGGAAAACTTAAGGAAGGGGACAGAGTCTATTCGGAACATTTGTTAGCCAGAAAATATAATTTGAGTCGTATAACAGTAAGGCGATCCCTTGATGAATTACTGAAAAAAGGATATATTACCAAGAAAAAAGGGAGTGGAAGCTATGTAAATTACAATTCAAGAAAACAAATTTCTATTTTTGATTTTTCTGGTATAACTGAAGCCTTCAATCGTGAAAATATTGAATTAAAAAAAATTTTTATCGACAAATTAATGGTAAAAAAAGTTCTTGAGAATAAAAATCCATTTTCTGGAAAAGATGTATATTACTTTTCGAGGGTTGATATTGCTGATGGCGTAAGAATTATATTTGAAAAATTTTTTCTTGATAGAGAGATTTTTAAAAATCTTGAAAAATTCAATCTTGAAAAATTGAAAATTTCAGAAATAGTAGAAAAAGAATATTTTTTAAAACCATCAAAGATAAAGCAAACATACAAAGCTATTCTATCTGATAAATATTTAGAAAATATATTTCTTTTTAAGAAAAAAAAGACAATTTTATTTGTCAAAAGAGAAATATTTTTTGAAGACAAGGCTGGTATTTATTCTGAGATTTTTATTGATACTGATAGGTTTGATTTTTATCAGGAAATATGGAGGTAAAGATGAAGGGTTATTATGGTGAGTTTGGTGGCGTTTTTATACCAGAAATACTTATGTCAACCATTGAAGAATTAACAAGGGCTTTTGAAGAAGCAAAGAATGATAAAAATTTCTGGAATGAATATGAAAAATTGCTTGGAAATTATTCCTGTAGACCTACTCCTTTAACCTATGCAGAAAATCTCACAAAACTCTTTGGGCCAAAAATTTATATCAAAAGAGAAGACTTAAATCACACTGGTTCTCACAAGCTCAACAACGTAATTGGACAGGGCCTTCTCGTAAAACGTATGAATAAAAGAAGAGTCATAGCTGAAACAGGAGCTGGTCAACATGGCGTCGCTACTGCAACAATGGCAGCAAAATTTGGATTTGAATGCACCATCTATATGGGTGAAGTAGATGTAGAAAGGCAGAGGCCAAATGTTTTCTGGATGGAACAACTCGGGGCAAAGGTTGTTCCAGTCAAAACTGGCAGTAGAACATTAAAGGATGCAATCAACGAAGCACTAAGAGACTGGGCTACAAATATGGATACAACTCACTATGTTCTTGGAACTGCATGTGGACCACACCCTTTTCCAGAAATGGTTATGTATTTTCAATCAATAATAGGTAAAGAAGCAAGAAAGCAAATTCTTGAACTCGAAGAAAGGCTTCCAGATAGAGTTTATGCCTGTGTAGGAGGTGGTTCAAACGCTATTGGTATATTCTCTGGTTTTCTTGAAGATGAAAATGTCGAACTTATTGGTGTTGAAGCTGCTGGATATGGACTTAATAGTGGTAAACATGCCTCACGTCTTGCTTCAAAGGATGCTTCGGTTGGCATAGCTCAGGGTTATAAAACATACTTCCTTCAGGATAAAAATGGGCAGATGCTTGAAACACATAGTGTGGCAGCAGGTCTTGACTACATTGGTGTTTCACCTATTCTTGCTTACCTCAACAAAGAAAAACATCGTGTAAGATTTGAAGCAGCAACAGATGATGAAGTTGTTAATGCCTTAAAACTCACAATAAAAACAGAGGGCTTGATTCCAGCTCTTGAATCTACACATGCTTTTGCATGTGCTTTTCGAGAAATTAAAAATTTATCGAAAGATAAAATTGTGATTATTAATCAATCTGGCAGAGGAGACAAGGATATATTTACTGTTGCTGATGCCTTAAAGGACGAGTTGTGGGAAGATTTTATTATAAAAAAAGCGGAGGTTTATAATGCTAACAAATTACATAAATAGAAAAAGAAAATCAAAAGATATACTCTTAATGACTCATATTGTAATAGGCTATCCAGATCTACCAACTTCTTTAAAAATTGTTGAAACAATGGTTGATAGCGGCGTAGACTTAATGGAATTACAAATTCCATTCTCAGAACCAATCGCAGATGGTCCTACAATTCTCTACGCCAATCATATAGCTTTAAAGAATGGAGTTAAAACAAAGGATTGTTTTGAATTTTCATCTAAAATAACTCAAATGTTTGATATTCCTTTTTTATTTATGACCTACTATAACATATTGTTTAAATACGGGGTATCAAATTTTGCCATAGATACGAAAAAAAGTGGGCTTAAAGGTGCAATTGTTCCAGACTTACCTCCTGAAGAAGGAAAAGAATATCTTGACTCAATGAAAGAAAACAATCTCAATCCAATTTTTATTTTTACTCCAACTTCTACCGATGAAAGATTAAAACTTCTTTCGAGTGTAGCAAGTGGATTTATATATTGTGTTGCAAGAAAAGGAATAACAGGACAAAAAACAGACTTTAATAGTGAGCTTGAAAATTATATAAAAAGGTGCAAGAGTTTTACAAATCTTCCTCTTGCTTTAGGTTTTGGAATAAAAGAAAAAGAAGAAATAGATTTCCTCAAAGGAAAGGTAGATATAGCTGTTATAGGAACACAGAGCATTAAAGTTTTTGAAGAAAAAGGTTTAACAGGACTTAAAGAATATTTGAAAAGTTTAAGATAAGTTTGTCAACTATTAAAAAATTAATAAAATAATTAAAAAAACTATTGATAAAATTTACATAATGTTTTATTATAGTTTTATGAAAAAATTTTTACTTTTTTTAATTTTTTCCTGTGCATATAGTATTTCAAGTGTGGTATGGTATGAAAGTTCTATAAGCTATAGCCATATAATCCTTCCAGAAAAAGAAACTTTTCTCACTTCAGAGGAATTAAAGTGGTTATCAAATCATCGTGTTATAAGAATGGCTCCAGACCCACAATTTGCACCTTTTGAGTTTATAGACAAAGATGGAAAATATCAAGGTATTGGAGCAGACTATCTATTTTTGATAGAAGACATTCTGGATATTAAATTTGAAATACTTATATACTCAAACTGGTCTGATATAATAGCCGACTTTAAAGCAAAAAAAATCGATCTTTTAAATGCCGTTATATCAAATGACTTAAGAAACGAATATATGATATTTCCTGAACCATATATATTTATTCCATCCGTCATCGTTGGAAGAAAGGATGAAGTCAAAAACGTATCTCTTGACAATCTTGGGAAATATAGGATTGTCGTAGTAAAAGACTATGGGCTTACTGGTTATTTTACTCAAAAATATAAAGGTTATAAAACTACTCTTGTTAATAACAACATTGAAGCTTTAGAACTATTGATAAAAAAAGAGGCCGACGTTTTCATTGCTGACCTTGCTACAGCAGAATACTATATGAGGAGAGGTGGTTATGTAAATCTTGAGATCGTTGGCGTTTTCAAACCAGATTCTGTAATGGGATTTGGTGTAAGAAAAGACTGGAAAATATTCAAAGATATACTTGATAAAACACAAAAAAAGATACCACCGCAGGTTCATACTTATATTCTTAATAAATGGATAAAAATAGATTTATACAACAAAAAAATACTTGAGAGAGTTTTGATTATCTCAATCATTGTTTTTTTATCAATCATTATTACTGTATTTATCCTACTTTTCTTTAATTATCAACTTAATCAAATAATAAAAAGAAGAACCTTTGAATTAAATCTAGAACTTGAAAAAACAAAAAAACTTGAAGTTGAATTAAAAAAAAGTGCGGATTTCCTTGATGAAATTTTAAACGAACTTCCTGTTCCAGTCTTAATGGCAAGTGAAGATCTCAAAGTCTTAAAATCCAATATTGCATTAAAAAATTTTGCAAATATAACTCCTGAAGAAATCTCAAAAATGGAAGACGATCTTATTAAAAGGCTTGATTTTGTTTATTCAGAAGAAACAAAAAATTTTATCATAGAAAATATGAAAGACTTTTTAAAAAGTTCAACAAAAGAAATAAATCTTGACTCTATAAAACTGAAACTCAAAAATGGGGAAGAAAGAATCTGTGATATAAAAGTAAAGAAAATAGAAAAAAATATTGTTTTTACCTTTGTTGATCTTACTGAAATTTTAAAATTACAGGAGGCTTTAAAGTCTTCTCTTAAAGAAAAAGATTTACTCATAAAAGAAATCCACCACAGGGTAAAAAACAATTTCAATATTGTGATAAGTCTTCTCAACCTTCAAAAAAATAAAACAACAAATGAAAATATTAAAGATTCTCTTACAGTTAGTCAGAATAGAATTTATTCTATGGCACTCATTCATGAAATGCTTTACCAAACAAATCAATATACTTCTGTGAATTTTTCAATATATATAGAAAAATTAATTAACTACCTTAAAGGAATATATCCAGAAATATTTGATAAAGTAAAGTTTGATATTTCAATAGAAAATATACCAGAACTATCTATGGACATAGCTATTCCCTGTGGTATGATAGTCAATGAAATACTTACAAATAGTTTGAAATATGCTTTCCCAGAAAAAAGCAAAGGAAATATAAAAATCGATATTAAAGAAAAAGATAAAATTTTGATGATAGAAATAGGAGATAATGGAATAGGTGTAAAGGATAGAAAGTCCTTTTTTGAAGGAAATTCTCTTGGTATCACTATCATTAAGTCTTTAATATATCAATTGAAAGCCTCAATAGAAATAAAAAATGAAAAAGGTCTTTTTTATTTAATAAACATTCCCTTAAACTTATCTGAATAAAAATTGACAAATCAAAGATTAGTATTAAAATATATATCTGGTATTTTTTTTTGATGGAGTTTTATATGAATTCAGATCCTATGGGTGATATTTTTCTTGAAGCAATGAAATCGGATGATTTTAAGAATGCTTCGGAAAATGTAGTGAACAATAAGATTCACAAAGGAAGAATCGTTGCAATATCTGGCAAGGATGTTTTCCTTGATATGGGAGGCAAGTCTGAAGCTGTAATCCCTCTCGAAGAGTTTCAGGACAAACCAGTCGTTGGAAATGATGTCGAGGTTGTCTTTAAAGGTGTAGTAGAAGGAGTAATGGTAGCTTCAAGGATTGAGGCTGAAAAATTAAAGAAAAATGAAGAAATAAGAAAAGCATATAAAGAGGATATTGGCCTTAAAGGCACTATTACTGAAGTAGTATACAAAAATAATGAACCTAAGGGTTTTAATGTAGATTTAGGTTTTGGTATAATTGGTTTCTTACCTCTTTCACAGATAGACACAAGAGGGAAAAAACCTGAAGAATTGAAAGGTCTTTCTTTTGACTTAAGTATAATTGAATATCAAAGAGGAAATATTACCCTTTCAAGAAAAAAATATCTTTCAAAAACTGTCCAAAAAATGTATTCTACTTTCTTTGAAAAGTATAAAACTGGTGATAAATTAAAGGCTAAAGTTGATAAAATTGAGAAAGACTATGCTTTTTTAGTTGCAGATGGTGTAAGCCTTTTTATGCACATTTCTGATTTTTCATGGAAGTATTTACCTGATTTGCGAAAGGTTTTGAAAGATGGAGATGAAATCGAAGTTTCAATCCTTTCAATAGATCAGGCAAAAAAACTTATAAAAGTTGGAAGAAAACAATTGCTTCAGGATCCATGGGAAACTGTAAGTCAGAAATATAGCCTCAATCAGCTTGTTAAAGGCAAGATTGTAAGTTTTAAGAAAAATGGAGCTATAGTTGAAATTGAAGAAGGCGTTGAAGCATTTCTACCTGTAGAAGAACTCTCCTGGACAAAAAAAGTGAGAGACCCAAAAGATGTTCTGAAGCTGGGAGATATTGTAAAAGTAAAAATCTCAGATATAGAGCCTGAAAATAGAAAAATGGTTGTCTCTTTAAGAGAAATATATGAAAATCCATGGACAAAAGCACTTGAAAACTATCCCGTTGGTAAAAAAGTAGAAGGAGTTGTTTCTTCAATACTTGACTTTGGTATTTTCGTCCAGCTCGAAGACGGTATAGAAGGACTTATGAGAAAAGAAGATGTTGACTGGCTTGATCAGAATGTAAATCTTAAAGATAAATTTAAGAAAGGGCAAAAGGTTACAGCTATAGTTTTATCCGTAGACCCTGAAAAAGAAAAATTGAGACTCGGCTATAAACAGCTTTCAGATAATCCTTACAAAACATTCTCACTCAATTATCCAAAGGGTTCTGCTGTAAGTGGAAAAGTAAAAGAAATTCAGAAAGATGGGATTGTTGTCGCTCTCGAAAACAATCTATCTGGCTTTGTTCCTCTTAATATGCTTGATAAGGAAAAGATTGAAGATCCAGCAGCAAAGTTCACCAAGGGAATGGAAGTAAATGCAATAGTCAGATTTGTTGATCCTTCAAAGAACAAAATAGAATTAAGCATAAGAGACTATCTTATAAAAGAAGAGAAAAAAGAAACAGAAAAATACCTTGTTGAAAACTCTGAGGCTGTAAATAAAATAACTATTGGAGATATGTTGAAAGATAAACTTCAAAATATTAAAGTGGAGAAGAAGAATGGAAAATCAAAATAAGACTTATATTAAATTTTTAGAATTAATCAATAAATTCAAGATTCAAATAATTATTTCTGCAAGTGTTGTTGCTGTTGTTTTGCTCGGGCTTATTGTGTATGCTTATTTTAAAACAAGCAATGAAGAAAAATCAGCTCAACTATACGATAGAGCTATTTTTACAATTCAAAATTTGATGTATGTTACTAACGAAACAGAAAGAAATGAATATTATCAACAACAAATAAACACGTTAAATATGATTGTTCAAAACTATCCTTCAACTCTTGGTGCTATAAGAGCAAGACTTTTTCTTGGTAAAATAATGTATCAAACATATACCTTCTCAAGAAATGAAGAGGCAATGGCACAGGCAATCTCTTATTACAGCGGAGCTTATGAAAGGTCAAACATTCAATTTTACAAAGCTCTTGCATTGCTTGGTAGAGCACAATGTTACGAACAAAAGAATGATGTGGCAAAGGCTTTTGAAGACTATCAGGAAGTTTACTTAAAATTCAAGAAAGAAGGCTTTGCACCTCTTGCTCTTATTGGTATGGCAAGAGTAAAAGAAATGCAAAATGAACTTGAAACTTCAATCCAGTTATATAAAAAGGTATTGAGTGATTTCCCTGAGTCTTACTGGGCATCTTTTGCAAGAGGAAAGGTGTATTTCTACGAAGCAAAATAAAGCTATTCAACAACATCGATGATATTACCCTTTCCTTCTTCTTTGAGGGCAGGTTTGTATTCGTGAGGTTTTTCTTCGTGTTCCTTTTTTCTTGCGTAAGATTCAAATTGCTCTTGATAACCTTCCCCATCGGGATCTACTTTTGTAAAATCTTCAGCATATTCGTCTGTTTGTTTTATCTTTTCGTTTACTTCTATACTTTCTTTTCTTACTTTTTCAAAGTTAGTCATTTGTCCAATCTGGGCAGCATTTGAATGCCTTGCTATATTTTCAGAGTGTTCAGTCGATTTTGAAAAAAGAACCTGTAAATCAATTGGTAAAACACTCATATTTGCCTCCTGCAAAGGCTTTAAGGAAGAATAAACCCATCCTCCTTAAGCCTCTGTTTTATTCCTTCAAAATGAAAGGCATATCCAGCAAGTCTAACCTTTGCTATTGCCTTTGTTTTTTCATTTTTTTCTATAAGTCTATATATTTTATCGAAAAATTTATCTGATTTATAAAATTCTATATTATAAATTTTATCGGCTAACCATAGAAAAAATGGACCTGCCATAGTCATCATTTTTACTTCAAAAGTGGGATATTTTCTATAAAAATCTACGCTCGCCCTTCCTTCTCTTATCCTATCTTCAAAAAAGTCCATTATAGATTGTTTTGAATAATCCCCTTCATAATGCCAGACGTAGCCCTCTTTTATTCTTTTGACTTTTAATCCGTGCTTTATAAGTCTTAAACCTATATCAAGGTCTTCCCAGCCTTTTTTGAAACTTTTTTCATCAAAACCATCTACTTCAAGCAGATGTTTTCTTTTGACAGAAACATTCGCAGTATCAAAAAAACTTCTCGAATAATCATAAATTGAAAATTTTGTTTTAAATGCATCATTTATATCTATTATTCTCACAAGTTGACCCTGAACTATCAATTTATCAAATTTTGAATGGTATTTTGCATGTATTGTAGCAAGGTTTTGAGGCACAAAAACATCACTATCAATGAAAAGAATTATATCTCCAGAGGCATTTTTTATGCCAGTATTTCTTGCAGAGGCACATCCTCCATTTGGCTGGTATATATATTTTACATCAAACTTTTTTACAACCTCAGAGGTATTATCTACCGAGCCATCATCAACGATAACATATTCAATATCCTTATAATCCTGTGCAGTAAGATGTGGCAAAACTTTTTCAAGTAGAAACCCTCTGTTATAAACAGGCATCACGATTGAAACTTTCATTGGTCATATCCTTAAATATTTTCTATATTAATTATAAACAATGATAAATAAAATAACAAAAAATATTTGATTTTTAAAAACAAATAGTTTAAAATAAAGAAATGGAGGAAGACAATGAAATATGCAATTACCACCCATAAGGGGAAAACCGTATTAAAGATTCAGGAGAATATTGTTACTGATCCTGCTGCAAGAGAATTTAAAGAAATTCTTTCGTCTATAATAGATGAAGGGAAAAATGAGATAATTATAGATTTCTCTGAAATGCTTTTCATAGGTTCAAGTGGAATAGGAAAACTCCTCCTCGCTTATAAAAGGCTTGCAGAAAAAAATGGCAAAATCTATCTCGTTGGTTTAAACAAGGATATAAAGGATCTCTTTATCACTTTCAGACTCAACGAGTTTTTCCAGATTGAGGAGAGTTTGAGAGATATTGATTAGTCATATTTGTAAAAACATGTTGGAATGTCTTATCAATTGCATCTATAATCTCTTGATCTAATTTTCCTTTCAGCTGGCGAAATTTTTCAAGGTAGACTTTATACTCTCTTTCTTTAAGAGTATAATCTCCTCTTATAAGCCATTCATAGAATGAAGCGGCTCCAACTATTCTTGAAAGTAATGATATGTCCCGCCCACCTATACCTCTCGGAAGTCCTGTGCCATCAAGATATTCATTATGATTGAGTATAGAATCAATAACATCTTCAGAAATTTCATGTTTTTCTTTTTCTGAGTGAATTAACTTTACGGATTCGAGTGGATATTGATAATAGTTGTTTTTCTCATCAGAAACGTCTATATCCATTTTTTTCCTTTCTACAAATGATTGATCATATTTTGTTAATCCTATCGTATGAAGGAGAGAAACATAAATCAATTTTTCAAGCTCATTTCCATCTATCATTCCCTGCTTTTTAGAAATACAAATATATTTATAAGCAAGAATAGAAACAAAAGTCGTATATAATGTATGTTCAAAAATCTTTAATGAAAATGTTTTAAGCTGAGATAATTTCCATATAACATAGTCACTATCTTTTAAAGACATTTTAAGATACTTTGAAATAAACTCTTTGTTTTCTTTTGAAAGAGTCTTGAAATATGGGTGTTTATCTATATAAGAGATTACATATTCTATCCATTGTATTCTTTTTTCCTCAGGAACATAGTGAGGAATAGTATGTTTTACCGTTATTTTCTTTTCAAGACATTCTGGACATCTTTCTTTAATTTTCTCAATATCCTTTGTAGTCAAAACTTTTGAAGTCCCTATTAACACCTGCATCTTTGAGTCATAAATTGGTTCAACAAGCACAAAATTTTTGCCATTCAATATTTCACTTTCTAATTCTTTAATTGTAAGACTTATTAAGTTAGAGCTCATTTTCTCCCCCGTTAATCCTCTTTTGTTTCTATCATATAATTTGGTGCTTCTTTTGTAATTAAAATATCATGAGGATGCGATTCTTTCAATCCAGCACCAGTTATTTTAATAAATTTACCTCTCTCTTTAAATTCTTTGATATTTCTTGAACCTGTATAACCTAAAGCAGCTTTAAGCCCCCCGATAAGTTGATATATAACGTCTCTCAAATCTCCCTTGTAAGGAACAAGTCCTTCTATACCTTCTGGCACAAGTTTTTCAAGCTCAAAGTCATCTTGAAAATATCTTGACTTTGAACCTTCCTGCATTGCACCAAGAGATCCCATTCCTCTATATGACTTATATCTTCTTCCTTTGTAGATTACAGACTCGCCGGGACTTTCTGTTGTTCCAGCAAAAAGGTTTCCTATCATAACACTATCCGCACCAGCAAGTATTGCTTTTGCTATATCACCTGAAAACTTTATTCCTCCATCCGCAATTAATGGCACGTCATATCTTCTGGTAATTTTGTAAACTTCCATTATAGCAGTTATCTGTGGAACCCCAATACCAGCAACAACCCTTGTAGTACAGATAGACCCCGGTCCTATACCTACTTTTACAGCATCTGCCCCAGCCTTTATAAGATCTTCTGCCGCCTCACCTGTGGCTATATTTCCCGCAATAAGTTCTACTTCAGGATATGCCTTCTTAATCTTTTTTACCATTTCAATAACTTTCTTTGAATGCCCATGTGCAGTGTCAACTACTATAACATCAACCTCATTTTCTATGAGTTTTTCTACTCTTTCAAACTCAATGTCTCCAGTCCCAACCGCCGCACCTACTCTAAGCCTTCCTTTCTTGTCTTTTGTGGCAAAAGGATACTCTATTATCTTTGTTATATCTTTAAGGGTTATAAGTCCTGTTATTCTATTGTTCTTATCTACTATCGGAAGTTTTTCAACCCTATTTTCTCTCATTATTTCAGCAGCTTTCTTAAGGTCGATTTCTCCTTCGTATGTTATGAGATCTTTTCGAGGAGTCATTACATTTTTCACCGGGATATTACTATCTTTCTCAATGTCTATAAAATCAAGGTCTCTTCTTGTAAGTATACCTACAAGTTCATTACTATCATTAACTATAGGAATACCTGATATTCTATATTCCTTCATTAAGTTTTTTGCATCTTTGACTTTTCTATTCATTTGAAGTGTTATTGGGTTATTTATCACTATGTTTTCGTATCTTTTTACCTTCTTTACTTCCTCAGCCTGTCTATCTATTGAAAAATTCTTATGAATTATTCCTATACCTCCCTGTTGAGCAATAGCTATAGCAAGATTTGCATCTGTAACTGTATCCATAGCAGCAGATACTAAAGGAATTTTCATAGATATATTTTTAGTTAAAACAGTTTCTGTATTAGTTTCAGCTGGAATAACTTCTGATTTCATAGGAACAATTAATACATCATCAAAAGTCAAAGCCTCAGTCTCAATATAAAATTTTTCTGGAATTGAAGAAATTGACATTTATTTTCTCCTACTTATAAACCTAAAATTTCTTCCATTGTATAGAAACCTTTGCCATTTTGAAGAATATATTTTGCTGCCCTTAAAGCTCCTCTTGCAAAGGTTTCTCTTGAGGAAGCCTTGTGTGTTAACTCAAGCCTTTCTCCCTGACCAAAGAAATAAACTGTATGTTCACCAACTACATCTCCACCTCTTAAAGTTGAAACTCCAATCTGTCTCGTTGGTCTTTCACCAATGAGCCCTTCTCTACCATAAATGACATCATCGGATTTATAGATTTTCTTTAATGTATTAAGAAGTTTTATTGCTGTTCCACTTGGAGCATCCTTCTTCATTCTATGATGAATCTCCATAATCTCTGCATCAAAATTTTCCTTTAATACTTCTGCACATATCTCTGTAATTTTATTGAGTAATGTAATTCCTACACTGAAATTTGGTGCCCAGATAATTGGTATTTCTTTACCTGCATCTTTTGCTTTTTCTATCTTTTCATCAGGTAGTCCAGTGGTACCACAAACAAAGGCTTTTTTATTTTTCAACGCACAAGAAAGATTTTCATCAAAAGATTGAATTGACGTAAAGTCAATGACAACATCGCTATCTTTGATGGCTTTATCAAGACTGTCTTCTATTATTACTCCTGATTTGCCACTTCCTGCTACTTCACCAGCATCAAGTCCAATAAAAGGGCTATTTTTAATTTCAGTTGCTCCAACAAGTTTTGCTTCTTTATCAGACAAAACAACATTTATAATAGTTTTACCCATTTTACCGGCTGCTCCGGTGACACAAACTTTTATCATATCCTACCTCTACATATAATTATTATAATTTAAAAAAAAGAATATAGCAAGTTAATATTTTAGCTTTATTAATTTCACATTTTTTATTTTTTAAAGTAATAAAAAATGGAGGTGTATTATGAGGTTATTAATTTTATTACTCATTTCTATTTTTCTTCATAACTGCACAACTTCTCCTTCCTCAGGTGGTAGTTTTTTGCCTAAAAGAGAATTTTCTGTAGTTGAGGCTTATACAATGGCTTCAAATCTTGGGAAGGGAGTAAATATGGGAAATGCACTTGAAGCAGAACCCGATGAAAATTCATGGGGTAATCCTATTCAAGACGAATACTTCTATCTTATGAAACAGGCTGGTTTTGATACTGTAAGGATTCCTATCAGATGGTCAATAAGAGCAAGTTCAACTCCACCTTATACTATAAGCAACTTGTTTTTTCAAAGAGTGGATTATGTAATAAACAAGGCATTGGATAATAATTTGAATGTTATTATCAACATTCACCACTACGATGAACTTATTTCTAATCCCACTCAGCATAAAGAGAGATTTCTTGCCTTATGGCGACAAATAGCAGAAAGGTATAAGAATATGCCTGGTAATGTTTTGTTTGAAATTTTAAATGAACCAAATGGTAATGCAGAAAGCCACTGGACAGATTTAATGACAAATGCTATAAAAGTAATAAGAGAATCAAACCCCGAAAGAATTCTCATAATTGGAGGAATAAACTGGAATAGTGTAGAAGGACTAACAAATCTGTACTTGCCTGAAGACCCATATTTAATAGCTACATTTCACTTTTATGACCCATGGGTTTTTACCCACTAGGGAGCAGAATGGGGAGGAAGCATAAGCAATCTATCAAATGTTATATGGCCTGGACCACCATCAACTCCTTTACAAATTCCAGCTAATATAGATATTTGGATATCAAATTGGTTAAACGACTATAATACAAAACCTGGCGATCAAAACCCTTGCAGTTCAAATTATATAACCACAAGGCTTGATATTGTGTCAAACTGGTCAAAGCAAAACAATATTCCAGTATGGATGGGAGAATTTGGAGTTTATGGGAAATATGCAGATATAAACTCCAGAGTAAGATGGACACATTTCGTAAGAAAAGAATGTGAAAAAAGGGGTATAAGCTGGTGTTACTGGGAATTTTCATCTGGTTTTGGAATTTATTCTCCATCGACAAAACAATGGAATGCTCAATTATCAAACGCATTACTGGGTAATTAATTTATTAAAGTAGAAACGTTTTTATAACGTTTCTACTCTATTTTTTAAAACTATTGACCTTTTTTTGAAATCAGTTAAAATAATTCCTGATGGACGAGAAAATTTTTAAAAATTTAAGAGAAAAGATGGTTGAGGAACAGATCAAAAACAGAGGCATTAAGGACAAAAAGGTTCTGGAAGCTATGAAAAAAATTCCAAGACACCTTTTTGTTCCTCAGTCTGAAATTGAAAATGCCTATGAAGATTATCCTTTGCCTATTGGAGAAGGACAGACTATTTCTCAACCTTACATTGTAGCTTTGATGACAGAGCTACTTGAAGTTAAAGAAACCGACATTGTTCTGGAAATAGGAACTGGCTCAGGATACCAGACCGCTATTCTATCTCGACTTGCCAATAGAATCTATACTATAGAAAGAATTCCAATTTTGAAAGAAAGGGCAGAAAAAGTTATTAATATTCTTGACATAAAAAATGTTCATTTTTTTATTGGCAATGGCTGGAATGGACTTAAAGAATATTCCCCTTTCGATAAAATTATTGTAACTGCAGCCGCAGAAAGTGTCCCTGAGGAATTAAAAAAACAGTTAAAAATAGGTGGAATAATGGTTTTGCCTGTTGGAGATTTTTTTTCTCAGTTTCTGTATAAAATTATAAAAAAAGATGAAAAAAATTTTGAGAAGGAATTGATAGAAGCTGTAAGATTTGTGCCTTTGGTAAAATGATAAAAATTTTTTAAAATTTATTTATCAAAAATATGATTTTTTGCTTGAAATTTTTTTTTAAAAGATGTAAAATTAGTCGTCAGGTTAAGAAAGTAGTTTTTAAAATTTATTTAAAAGAACCTTATAATATATAAAAGGAGGAGAAAATGAAGAAAGTGTTAGTTGCTTTGTTATTACTTGGGCTTGCTATGAGTTTTGGTTTTTCGGCTGTTAAGCCTTACAATGGTGAGAAGGTTAATCTTTATTTAGCAACCTTTCCACCTCTCGATGTTGCTTACAATCAGACTCTTGTAGACTTCTACAAGCAGTATCCTAACATCAAAGTTGAAATTAAAGCTTTAGGTTATGGTGATCACCACAACATGCTTGTTACAGCACTCGCTGCTGGTAAAGGTTTACCAGATATTGCAGTTGTTGAAATCGGTTATGTTGCTCAGCTCGGTGCTGGTGGTGGTTTTGAAAATCTTATGGATGAACCTTACAATGCAGGTCAATTCAAGAAAGATTTTACTCCTTACAAATGGGCACAGGGTTCTTTAGGACCAAAGAATCTCTTTGCTATGCCAGTTGATATCGCTCCTGGTTGTGTATGGTATAGAAAAGACGTCTTTGATATGAGAAAAGTTGATATCAACAAAATCGTTGATATTGAAGATCTCTTCAAAGCTGGTAAAACCCTTACCTTCGACGCTGATGGCGATGGAAAAGTTGACCACTGGTTACTTGGTGGTGCAAACTATATCTTCAATATGATCTTCTTCTCATCACCACAAAGATTCTTTGACAAGAATGGAAAACCAGCTTTAACAGCTCCAAGAATCAAACTTGCAGTTAGCTGGGCAAAGAAGTTCAGAGATGCAGGATATGATGCAAAGATTGGTGACTGGTCAAATGAATGGTATGCTGCTTTAAAAGAAGGAACAATCTCATACACACCATCAGGTGCATGGCTTGGTGGACACTTAAAGCAGTGGATTGCTCCAGATGCAAAAGGAAAGTATAGAGTAGCAGAACTTCCTAAACTTTCAAAGAAAGACAAGAAACCTATGAAGATGAGCCAGGGTGGATCATTCCTTGCTATTCCAAAGAAGATACCAGATGTTAACAAGGCTGCTGCTTGGGAAGTAATAAAGTGGTTCTGTACAAGAGTTGATGCACAGCTTGTTGCATATGACAAAGCAGATGCATTCCCAGCTTATATGCCAGCATGGAAAGACAAGATTTTTGAAGAAGGAATTGATTACATTGGTGGACAGAAAGCAAGACTTCTCTGGAGACAGATTGCTATGGAAATTCCAGAAGTTTACGTAAACGAGAAGGATTCTATAGCTAACTCAATTCTTTCACAGGCTCTTTCTGAAGTTCTTGAAGGAAAGAAAGATGTTGATACAGCTTTAGCTGATGCTCAGAAAGAACTTGAAAGCAAAATGGATTAAACCACTTCTCTCTTAAGATATTTGTTTAACAGACGCAAGGGCTGTCTTAACCTCAAAGACAGCCCTTTATTTTTTTTGACTTTTTTTTATCTTTAAGTTATAATTAATCATAAAATGTTGAGTTAACCAGGGGGGTTTTTATGCCTTATTATGTCTGGTTTGCAATTAGTGCTATTTTGATAGCTCTTGAGATTGTAATGCCCGGTTTTGTCATTTTCTGGTTTGGGATCGGGGCTTTTCTTACAGCTTTTATTTCTCTTTTTAAACTTATCAGAGATGTTGAGTTTCAGTTTCTCTTCTTTTTTGTTAGTTCAACAATTTTTTTACTAATCTGGTTTTTCTGGATAAAAAAATATTTTGTGAAAGAAAAACCTCTTGACATTGATGATCCTTCTCTTGCAGAGGCTAAAGGAAGAGTCATAAAGGAAATAAAGCCAGGAGTACCAGGAGAAGTTGAGCTTTATGATATTTATCATGGAAGTAAAAAATGGAAGGCAAAATCAGATGAAGAAATTGAAATAGGTGATGAAGTTTTCGTTAAGAAAGTTGATGGTATCGCCTTAATAGTTGGAAAATTAAAGAACAGGAGGAAATAAAATGACAGCATTTAATTTTTTTGTCATAAGTATAGGGGTTGTTGTTGTTTTTCTTATACTTAAAGGTGTAAGAATGGTTCCGCAGGCTGAAAACTGGATAATTGAAACTTTCGGTAAATATTCAAAAACATTAAAAGCCGGGCTTAATCTTATTAACCCACTATTTTCAAGGGTGGCTTATAAGGTTGATATGAGGGAAAGAGTTCTCGATTTACCAGCTCAAAGCATAATTACTGCTGATAATGCCACCGCCAGTGTGGATGGAGTGGTTTTCTACAAAGTTATGGATCCTTATAAAGCATGTTATGGAATTGAAAACTTACAATTTGCAATAGCAAATCTTGGTATAACAACACTCAGATCTATAATGGGTAGAATGACTCTCGATGAAGCATTTTCATCAAGAGAAAAAATCAATGCAGAGCTTCTTACTATACTTGATGAAGCAACAGATGCATGGGGAACAAAAGTCACAAGAGTAGAAATTAAAGATATTAAACCACCAGCAGAACTTGCAAAAGCAATGGCTCTCCAGAAACAAGCAGAACAGGAAAAAAGGGCAAGAATTCTTGAAGCTGAAGCCAAAAAAGAAGCAGCAGAAAGAGAAGCTGAAGGTTATAAGAGAGCAAGAATCCTTGAAGCTGAAGCAAGAAAAGAATCAGCAGAGAGAGATGCAGAAGCAAGAGAAAGGCTTGCTCAGGCTGAAGCTAATGCAATTAAAGTTGTAGCAGAATCTCTTCTCTCTTCAAAGGGAGACCCAGTTATCTACCTTCTGGGACAGGAATATATAAAGAGTTTACTTAAACTTGGAGAATCTGCAAATACAAAATTTTTTGTTTTACCGCCCGATATAATTCAAACTGTGAAGAGTTTACTTAACAAAAACGAAAAATAATATATGGCTGTCCAGAAAATAATTTTCTGGACAGCTTTTTTAAAATCAAGACTATGGAAACAAAAAATAATTCTTTTCATTCTCAAAATGATGAAAAAATTTTTACAATGAAAGCCTCTCAAAAACACCTGATTATAACAAATGTAAGTGGATTGATTCTTGGTTCTTTAATAGTCTTTCTTTTTCGTAAAGAAAAAATTTTATTTTTTCTTGCTTTTACAATTTTGTTAATTTATATGGTTGGTGATTTTCTCATATGGTTAAAGACTGGTATACGTGAAATCTGGATTAATGACAGAGAAATTATATTTTTAAAGGGTAAAAATAAAGAAAAAACAATAATTAATTTCAAAGAAATAAAGGAAATTGATTTTTTCGAGAAACTTGGCAGAAGAATAATAAACATTATGATTGAAGACGGAAAAACGATTAAAATAACCCCATATATAACTTTTTTCAGTGGTAAAAGAATAAGAGTTACAGACGATGCTTTTAACGACAAGGAATTTAAAGCTTTTGTAGAAAAATTAAAGAATATAGAATTTTATATTAAAAATCAAAGTATCAAACCTTAAAAATTTTTTTTGAAATTAATTCTATTACTGCTTTAAAGATTTTATATACTCATCAATTGCTATTGCTGCTTTCTTTCCAGCCCCCATTGCTGTTACGACAGTTGCAGCTCCAGTGACTATATCACCACCTGCAAAAACACCGGGAAGTGAAGTTCTACCAGATTCATCAGCATCAATTTCACCATCTCTTTTGAATTTCAATTCTGGCGTTGTTCTCTGTATCATAGGATTCGGTGTTGTTCCAATAGCTACAATTGCCTCATCAATATCTAAAATAAATTCTGAACCTTTAACTGGAACTGGGCTTCTTCTTCCAGAAGAATCTTGTTCTCCAAGCTCCATTTTTAAGCATTCAATCTGTTTTACAAAGCCTCTCTCGTCTCCAATATATCTTACTGGATTGGTCAAAGTAAGAAATTCAATCCCTTCTTCCTTTGCATGGTGAATCTCTTCAATTCTTGCAGGCATTTCATTCTCTGTTCTTCTGTAGATTAAATAAACATGCTCTGCTCCAAGTCTTAATGCTGTCCTTGCAGCATCCATAGCTACATTTCCACCACCTATAACAGCAACTCTCTTCCCCCTCAAAACTGGTGTATCATATTCTCCCTCAAGATATGCTTTCATAAGATTCACACGAGTGAGAAATTCATTTGCAGAATAGATTCCATTAAGATTTTCTCCCGGAATGTTCATAAACTTTGGTAAGCCAGCCCCTGTGCCGATGAAAATAGCTTTATAACCCTGATTGAATAAGTCCTGAATAGTTAAAACTCTGCCTATAAGGGCATTTGTTATAAACCTTACTCCAAGTTTCTTAAGCTCTTCAATTTCTGCCTTTACAATAGCCTTTGGGAGTCTGAATTCTGGAATCCCATAAACCAGAACACCCCCCGGCTCATGGAATCCCTCGAAAATTGTTACATTATACCCCATTTTTGCTAAATCTGCTGCACATGTAAGGCCCGCTGGTCCTGAACCAATCACAGCAACATCAATTCCATTTTTTTCAATCTTATTCAAATAATCTTCATTACTTGTAATGCCTTTTAATTTTCTCTCAAGCTCCCAATCAGCTACAAAACGCTCAAGCCTACCTATTGATACAGCTTCACCTATTTTACCCACAGTACATACAGCCTGACATTGGTCTTCCTGAGGGCACACTCTACCAGTAATACAAGGCAAAGAATTAGTATGATGTATTATATCAATAGCTCTTTGATAATCTTTTTCTGTAATTGCCTTTATAAAGGCTGGAATATCTATATTAACAGGGCATCCACTTATGCAAGGTTTATTTTTACACTGAAGACATCTATTTGCTTCTTCAAGAGCTTCTTCTTCTGAATATCCATAAGGCACTTCATTAAAATTTTTCTTTCTTACTTCAGGAGGCTGTTCCCTCATTGGGACAGCTTTTTTATTTACCGACATTTTTACACTCCTTTTCAAACCCCTCAAGACACTTTTTCTCATCATCTTTATAGGTAGCAAGTCTATTGATAAGCTCGTTAAAATCAACAAGATGTCCATCAAAATCTGGACCATCCATACAGGTAAACTTTGTCTTACTATCAACAGTAACCCTGCACGCTCCACACATCCCCATTCCACAAACCATTAATGAATTAAGACTTACTATTGTCTTTATGTTGTAGTCTTTTGTCATATCTGCGACAGCCTTCATCATAACAGCAGGCCCTATTGCAAAAATTCTATCAATCTTCATACCACTGTCAATAAGTTCTTTAAGCATATCCGTTACAAAACCTTTCTTACCATAAGAACCATCATTTGTCGCAATTATTAGATTATCTGAAACCGTATTCATTTTATCTTCCCAGAAAACATATTCTTTTGCTCTATAACCAATTATTGAAGTAACATTGTTTTGATATTCCTTTAACTTTCTTGCAAGTGGATAAACGGGAGCAATACCTATACCACCACCTATTACAACAACATTGCCAAAATTCTCAATTTCGGTAGGATTACCCTGAGGACCTAAAAAATCAAGTATATAATCCCCCGGCTTTAGCATACCAAGTTGTTTTGTTGATTTGCCGATCTCCTGAAAAACTATCGTTATAGTACCATTTTTTCTATCATAATCTGCTATGGTCAGCGGAATTCTTTCACCTTTTTCACTTACCCTCAAAATAACAAACTGACCTGCCTCTGCTTTCTTTGCAACAAGTGGAGCTTCTATAAGTGCATAGTTAATATTAGGACCAAGGTAATATTTTTCTAAAATTTTAAACATTTAATTCCTCTTTAATTTAAATATTGATTTTCATTAATTATAATAAAAATAGGATTGAAAGGCAATTTTTTATTTAAAAAGAGGTGCTCAAGGCACCTCTTTTTTATGAGTTAAGAATCTTTTTTGCACTTTCGTCAAGAACATCTGTGATGAAAGGAATCTTTGTCTCTTTTTCTGTTTCTCTATTAGCAGAAACTATATCATCTCTTGAAATTTCTTTGAGATTGAATTTTCTTGCTCCAGCCATTAACTGTTGTAAACCTGCCGCAAGTTTATCACAGAGTGTCCACATAGCTATAGCACCGAGAGGAATATTTTTCATTTCGCCTGCACCAACTTTCTTCTGAACATCATAATATCCAGCAAATATTTCCTCTGGCTTTGTTCCAAGTTCTGAAACTGCTGGTGGCAATTTATCCCAGTTGCCGTTTATCTTTTCTCTGATTGATGGATTTAAAGCACCCTGAATGTTTGTTCCAACAAATCCCGGAATCATAACAGCTCTACCCATACAGATGATCTTTGTAAATGGAGCACCAAGTGCAAGAGCTTTGAAGATATGATCTTCTCTTGCAAGACCACCAGCAAATGCAAGATCAACAACCTTCTTGCCTTTTGCAGCAAGAATAGAAGCATATTCATAAGCCTTTGCATGAAGTAGAACAGAAGGAACACCCCAAGTTTCCATCATATTCCATGGGCTCATACCTGTTCCACCACCTGACCCATCGATGGTAAGAAGATCAAGTTTAGCTTCAGTTGCAAACTTTATAGCCATTGCAAGAGCTTCCATTCCGTAAGAACCTGTCTTCAATGAAATTCTCTTATAACCAAGTTTTCTTAAATGTCTTACTGATCTCATAAATGCTTCTTCGACTTTGTCTGGATTTGAGATGTCAGTATAACCAAGTCTGCTATGTCTTGCAAAAGACTTTATAGCTCCACTCTTAAATGCTTCTTGTACTTCTGGCTTTGTTGGATCTGGATCAACCACATAGCCTCTTTTCTTTAAGAAAATAGCATATTCAAGATCATTTACCTGAATTTCTCCACCAATATCTTTTGCTCCCTGTCCCCATTTAAGCTCGATTATTGCTTTATCCCCATATTTTTCTATTACATATTCAGCCACACCATTTCTTGTATCTTCAACGTTCATTTGAACAATTATTGCTCCATAACCATCATAATATCTTAAGAATGTTTCTATTCTTCTATCAAGTTCTGGAGCTTTTTTAATCTTTCCATTTTCTATAACAGCCTGTTTGTCAATACCAACAACATTTTCACCAACTACTATAGGAATACCAACAAGAGCAGCTCCTATTGCAAATGAATCCCAGTATTTTGCAGCAATAAAGGTTGAACCTAAAGCTCCGGTCATTATTGGAATTCTTGCCTTTGTTTTTACTGAATTTCCAAATTCTGTTTCAATGCTGACATTTGGAAAAATACAATCATCAGGAGAGTTTGATAAACCTTTTGGTAATCCATAAGCTCCATAATTATAACCCTGAATTCTCAAGGAATTGTAAGAAACACCAATGTGTGTTGTGTTAGCACTGCCAGCAGTTACATATCCAAAATCTCTTGGATAAAGCAATTTTCTTCCCTTGAGACTTGCCATAAAGGTTTCACATTTACCTTGACAGTCAGCTCTACAAAGAGTACATAACCCTGATTCAGCCGGGTTACCTCTGTTAACAGTTCCTAATACATCATTTGTTTTTGGCCATTGGATCATAAATTTCCTCCATAAATTAATAATAATTTTTTATATTATATAGAAAAGAGGATTTTTTATCAAGAATGAAAATGTTAAAAATAAAATTATTTTGAAAGTTTTTTTTACTAATGTTATAATAAAATGGGAGAAAGGTTATGAAGTTAAGATTGATTGTAATTTCAAGCATATTTTTAAGTTTAACGGCATGTTCTGGTATCAAAACAATTATGGGTGCGGGAGCCACATTTCCAGAACCTCTATACTCAAAGATGTTTTCTGAATATAATAAAATAAATCCGAAGGTTGAAATAAACTATCAACCAATCGGCTCAGGTGGGGGAATAAGGCAACTCATTAATAAAACTGTGAATTTTGGAGCAACAGACGTTAAGATGAATGATACTGAATTAAAGGAAGCAGGTGGTGAAATTGTTCATATTCCTACCTGTATTGGTGCTGTAGCTATAATTTATAACCTTGATATTCCTGAACTCAAACTTTCGCCTGATGTTCTTGTGGATATATTTCTTGGCAAAATAACAAAATGGAACGATAAAAGAATTAAAGAATTAAATCCTAAGGTTAATCTACCAGACATTTCCATAGTGGTAGTAAAAAGATCAGATGGAAGTGGGACAACTTATACATTAAGTGAATACTTATCAAGTGCAAGTAAAGAATGGAGTGAAAAAATTGGCACGGGCAAATCATTAAACTGGCCTACTGGTATTGGTGCAAAGGGTAACAATGGGGTTTCTGCTTATGTTAAACAAACCTTTGGTTCTATTGGATATGTAGAAAAGTCTTATGCTTCGCAAAATAATATTAAAGTTGCTTTTTTGAAAAATAAAGCCGGAAATTTTGTTTCTCCAGATATAGAAAATATAAAAGCCTCTGTTTCTCCGAAAATGGACATATTCAATAGTTCAATAATAAATTCTTCAGAAAAAAATGCTTATCCTATTTCAACTCTTAGCTGGATTATAGTTTACAAAGATCTTTCTTTGACAACAAAAAATCTTGAGGAAGCAAAAGAACTTGCCAAATTTTTATGGTGGGTTGTTCATGATGGCCAAAAATTTAATAAAGATTATGATTTTGCTTCGTTGCCTGAAAATTTATTGCCAGTAGTTGAAGATAAAATTTATTCTCTTAACTATAAAGGCACTACTTTAATAGAAAAAAATTAACAAAATCTTAACATTTTATTTCTGTTAAATTAATATTATTGTATTAAAATATGAGAGATCAAGAGAAAAAAAGGAAAAAGTATGGCAAAAGAAAATGCAATTTTAAAAGAGGATTCTTTTATTTTTAAGAGAATTCTATTTTCCTTCAATGTTCTATTATTGGTTTTGCTGGGAGCGATCTTTATAACACTGTTTGTGTTTTCTATTCCTGCTATTAAAAAGTTTGGATTGTCTTTTTTGGTTAATACCACGTGGGATCCAGTAATAGGAGAATTTGGGGCACTTCCATTTATAGTTGGAACGGTTTTAACATCTTTTATTGCCCTTTTTTTATCAATTCCCTTTTCATTTTCAGTCTCTATTTTTCTAACAGAATATTTTCCTTCAGGCCGGCTCTCAAATCTATTAACTTCTGCTCTTGAATTACTTGCTGGTATTCCATCAATAATTTATGGAATGTGGGGTCTCTTTATTTTGGCTCCTGTAATAAGAGAATTGCAAATAAAACTTGGTCTTCCACCATACGGTGTTGGAATATTTACTGCTTCAATAGTTTTGACGCTTATGATAATACCCTATTCTTCTTCAATTTCAAGAGAAGTTATATCCCTCGTGCCAAATGATCTAAAAGAAGCTGCTTATTCTTTAGGTGCAACAAAATACGAAGTAATTAAAAAGGTTATATTCCCTTATTCAAGTTCTGGAATATTTGCAGGTTTACTTTTGTCCTTGGGAAGGGCACTTGGAGAAACTATGGCTGTAACTATGGTTATAGGAAACTCTTACTTTTTACCAAAGAATATTTTCAGCCCGGCTCACACAATTGCAAGTATTATAGCAAATGAATTCACTGAAGCAACAGACCCTGTTTATACATCTGCATTAATAGAACTTGGAATGATTCTTTTTGTTATCACTTTTATATTCTCCCTTATAGGAAGAATTATTGTGAAAAAATTCACTGTGGGTGAGGAATAATATGAATTTCCCCAAAAGTAAACTCGAAAGAAAAATTTTCATAAATATAATAAAAGAAAAGATTTTCTTTCTTATTATTTTTATTTTCTCGATTACTGTTATTTTCTTAGTTCTTATAATTCTTTTTTATATATTCAAAAAGGGAATTGCAAATATAAATATTGATTTATTTATTCATAATCCAAAGCCAACTGGAGAACCCGGTGGCGGTGTTTTAAATGCAATTGTTGGTAGTTTAATACTTGTCTTTTTTGCAAGTTTGTTTGCTATTCCCATTGGAGTTATGGCCGGGATATATCTTGCTGATGCAAAAAAATCAAAATTTATAGACACAATAAGGCTCTTTGTAGATGTTTTACAGAGTGTTCCTTCTATTGTTATAGGTATAGTGGTTTACGGTTGGCTTGTGGTGCCTATGAGAAGTTTCTCTGCAATTTCTGGTAGTGTGGCACTTGCCATAATGATGCTGCCGGTAATTATCAAAAACACAGAAGAAACTTTAAAACTCATACCTTACTCAATAAAAGAAGCAGCGTATGCTCTTGGGGTTCCGTATTATAAGATAATTTTCAAAGTAGTTTTACCCTGTGGTATAAGTGGAATAGTAACCGGTATAATAGTTGCTCTTGCAAGAATAATCGGTGAAACTGCACCACTTCTATTCACAGCATTTGGTAATCACTTTTTTTCAACAAGTTTGCTTAAACCTATAGAGGCAATACCTCATATAATTTTTAAATATGCTACAAGCCCCTATGAAGACTGGCAAAATATCGCATGGGGAGCTTCTTTGTTGCTTGTAATTTTTGTGCTCTCTTTAAACTTTTTATCAAAGGTGGTATTAAAAAAATGGAAAGTCAAGTTTTAAATCCAATACTTGATGTAGAAAATTTAAATGTTTTCTATGGAGATTTTAAAGCATTAAGTCACGTTTCTGTAAAATTCTATGAAAATAAAGTTCATGCGATTATGGGACCTTCGGGTTGTGGTAAATCAACAATGATAAGATGTTTCAATAGAATGCATGAACTTACTCCCGGTGTAAGAGTGGAAGGTAGAATTTTACTTCATGGAGAAGACCTTCTTACTTTAAATCCCATGATAGTAAGAAGGAGAACTGGAATGGTTTTCCAGAAACCAAATCCATTCCCTAATATGAGTATATACGACAATGTAATAGCAGGATACAAACTCAACGGGGTACATCTTAAGAGAAGTGAGGCAGATGATATTGTAGAAGATTCTTTAAAAAAAGCTGGCTTATGGAATGAAGTTAAGGACAAACTGTTTAAGAGAGGAACCTTTCTCTCTGGTGGACAACAGCAGAGACTTTGTATAGCAAGAGCTTTGGCATTGCATCCAGAAGTTTTGCTTCTTGATGAACCGACATCTTCACTCGATCCAAAGTCAACTGCTCATATTGAAGAGCTTATTGTTCAGTTAAAGAATAATGTTACCATTATAATTGTAACACACAATATAGGACAGGCTGGTAGAGTTTCAGACTTTACAGCTTTTATGTATCTTGGTGAACTTATAGAATATGGACCAACCGAAAAGGTATTCACAGTTCCTTCCGATAAAAGGACAGAAGAATATCTTGGTGGAAAATTTGGATAAAATTTATTTTTATTTTATAATAATCGAATTAATGATGGAGGAGTAAAAATGCTTTTAGAAGAAAAAATTTCTGAATTAAAAAAGAGAATACTTTCTTATGTATCTTTAGTAAAGGATATGATAAGAAAAGCAGTGGATAGTATTGTAAATGAGGATAAAAACCTTGCTAAAGAGGTTATAAATGTTCTCGAACCAAAAGCAAATGAGGAAGAAGTTGCCATAGAAGAAGAATGTATAAAAATTATAGCTCTTTATCAACCAGAAGCAAAAATGCTAAGAATAGTTATGATGATTTCAAAGATGGTATCTGATATTGAAAGAATGGGAGATAAAGCTGTAAATATCGCTGAAAGTGCCCTTGAGTTAATGAAAATGCCAAAGATAAAACCCTTGATTGATATCCCAAGAATGAAAGAAGAAACTTTAAAGATGATAGATGATAGCGTAGCATCATTCATAAATGAAGATATAGAATTATCCTACAAGGTAATGAAAAGCGATGATATTGTTGATAACATAAGGGACCAAATTTTAAGAGAATTAATTACATTTATGACTTCTGATCCAAAAACAATCAAACCCGGACTTCATCTTTTAAGGATAGCAAGAAACCTTGAAAAGATTGCTGACATTACATCAAACATCTGTGAAGATGTGGTTTATATCAGTAAAGGTGAGGTCATAAAGCATCATTACCCAGATGATTTGAAGTGCTGATATTTAAAAGTTGTTTTTCGTGAGTCTTATTCAGCGTTGGCTTTTTAGAATATTGAAAAAATGAGTTTTTTCTATTTTTGACTTAGTTTTTGATTTTCTGTCTTAAATATTCCAGTTTAAATTTAAAAAATTTTCTTGATTTCACTCAAAATAATATTTTCTTTCAATCTTTAATCCTGATTTTTGACAATTCCGATAAATTATATTAAAATGTTATGTTTTTTATGTATGTGGGGTTTGGAGATGAAATGTAAGTTTATTTGCAGGTTAACTTTCAGTATTATTTTTGTTTCTTTTTTAGCTATATCAGTGGCCTTTTTTGCAGAACCAGCAAAAATGTTTTATATTGAGAATACAATTGAATCTCAATATTATGAAATAGAAGAGTTTAAAAATCTTTACAATTCTCTTAATTATAAAAATGCAAAATATAAAGATATAGTTTATGTAAATAATAGGCTAAAAAGTTTTATTGAAGAAAATAAAGTTTTCTTTCTCAAAGATGAAGCAAAATTTTTACTTGCAAAAAGCTATGAAAGATTGGGAGACAAAAGAAAGGCAACTCAAATTTATGAAGAAATTTTAAATACTTCATCGGACAATATGGTAAAACTTGATGCATTATTTGAATTAATTGAGGAAATAAAAAAATCAAATCTCAATAAAGCTATTAAACTTGCTGAAAACCATGAAAGTATAGTTAAAAATTATAAAAGAAAAGAATATTATAAAATGTTAACAGATTTATACTACAAAGCAAATTTACTTTCTAAAGCTGGTAGAACAATTCAGTACTACTTCCCTGAGAAAAAAGAAATTTCAAAATACGAAACAATAATATCAATTAACTGGAAGAAATATTCAAAAGATGAAAAGAGAAATATACTTTCAAATCTTTTATCAGCCAAAAGTTATCCTTCGTACTCAAAATATGCCATAAGATATGTAAAAGAAGAAGAATTAACTGATAGTGAAGTTGAAGAAATAGGACTTAATATAATAAATTTTTCCCCTAAAGAAGATAGAAAAAATTTCATCAAAACAATAAAGGTTTTACCACGATATGTTGGTGTTACATACGAACTTGAATCCTTCATTACACTTTCTGAAGCAAATATAACTTCTTATTCTGCAAAAGTAAGAGGCGAGTATTATTACAGACAACTAAGAAGTTACAATAGAAGGGGTAGTTATAACGAGGTAAAAGCAAGAAAGATATATGAAAACTATCTTGCTGGTGATATGGAAGTTGAAATGGTTAAGAAAAATCTTATGATTGCCATAAGAAATATGCTTGCTTTCAAAAAATACGATGACCTAACAGAATTAACTGAAAGAACTGAAGAAAAGCTCGGTTTAACAAATTCTTTTGACTATATAGCTCAAGATATATCATTCTGGACAGCTTATGGCTATATGATGGCAGATGAAAAAACAAATGCCTTAAAATATTTTGAGAAAGCCATTGTCCAGATACCTGATACTTACTTTGCAATCCATGCAAAAAGTTATATAGAAAATTTACTTAATGACTTAAAGATAAGTTATAATAAATATATTTCTTCCCTTAAAGAGAATTATGAAAAGTCTATGGACTATAGGGCAAAATTGTTTTATGCCAGACTTTTATTTGCTATGGATGATCAAGCTAAAAAAGAGTTCTGGAGAAATGAAGTTGTTAATATTACAAAGAAATATTATCCAGAAACGTTTTTTGACTTTCAGGATTCTTATGTAAATGTAATAAAAAGTGACTTCAATGTCTATCTCAAATTTCTTGTCTATCTCAGGTCCGGAATGGCAGACAAAGCAGAAGCTTTACTACTTGATTTAAATATAAATGATAAAAACTTAAGAAGTGTTTTAATCTTGAGAGAACTACTTAAAAATAAAAATTTTTCTGTCGCAAGAAAATACTATGATGTAATGGGACAGGAAGGTTTTATGAATGAAAACTTTGCATTCTTTTCTAAAGAATTGCAAATGATTTTCTATCCTTTACCTTACGACAGTGAAATAACTCTTGCCTTATCAAGACTTGAAGAGGGGCAACTTGACAAATACCTTGTATATGCTGTCATACGTGGTGAAAGTATGTATATTCCAAGGAGCCGTTCACGAGCTGGAGCAAGAGGACTTATGCAACTTATGCCATCAACAGCAAGACTTGTTAACAAAAAAGTAAAGTTGGGGAAAAATTACAATCTATACGATCCGCTTGATAATATTATTCTTGGAACAGCTTATCTCAATGATGTTATCCAAAACCACGGACTTCTTAAAGGACTTGCTTTCTATAATGGTGGTGTAAGACCGGTAAATAAAATAAGTAAAAATTTTTCTCCGGAAAATGAGCTTGAGCTTATTGAAATACACCCATATAGGGAAACAAGAGGTTATGTAAAAAAAATACTTACCAACTATTTAAGATATAAACTTCTCTATGAAAATAGAGACAATATCTTAAGTGTTAACGAAAATAAGAAAAAAAATGAAAAAAACAATACTTATAACTAACGCGGTTGAAAGTGATTTTGAATTGATTGCAAAAATATTAAAAGAAGATGGACTTGTAGTTTTCCCTACTGAAACAGTCTATGGACTTGGTGCAAATGCATTCTCAGAAAAAGCTGTAAGAAAAATTTTTGAGGTTAAAGGTAGGCCGCCTGATAATCCACTCATCGTTCACATTGACTCAACCGATATGCTTGAAAAACTTGCTACAGATATTCCAGAAATTGCTTATGATTTATTTGAAAAATTCTCTCCCGGTCCACTTACAATCATTCTTAAAAAAAACTTTATGGTGCCAGATCTAGTTACAGCAAGGCTTGATACAGTTGCAATAAGGATTCCAGCCCACCCATTAGCTTTAAAATTGATTAAAAGCTCTGGCCTACCTATTGCAGCCCCATCTGCAAATATTTCAGGTAGACCAAGCCCAACAAATTTTGAAATGGCTGTTTCTGAGATGAATGGGCTTGTAGATGCAATCATTGACGGGGGGCAATCAAATATAGGTCTTGAATCAACAGTTATAAAAATAGAAAACAATGAAGTAAAAATTTTAAGGCCGGGTGCAATAACAGAAGAAGATTTAAAAAATTTTTTACCACAAAATTTTAAAATAATGGGCTCATTTAAATCTGAAAAGGTTGAGTCTCCCGGAATGAAGTATAAACATTACAAACCCAAAGCAAAAGTCCTGTTATGTGAAAAAGATAAAATAAAAGAAGCTATGAAAACTTATAAAGATCAGAATGTTGCTTTTCTTTTACTTGAAAACTCTATACCAGAAGATTTAACATTTGTGAAATACAATAGTCTTAAAGATTATGCAAAAAATCTTTATTCTGATTTCTATGAAATGGACAAAAAGGGTGTTGATATTATTATAGCAGAAAAAGTTGAAGAAAAAGGAATTGGCAAAGCAATAATGAATAGACTTAAAAAAGCGAGTGGCGGAGAAGAAATCATTTCATAATATCAAGTATTTCTTTACTTGAAGTGGACAACTTTTTCACACCATCTGCAACAGTCTGTAATGCATTAATAAGCTCAAGTATTGATGCTTCCTGATATTTAAACGTCTCAGATGTTTTTTTACCAGCCATAAGAGATTCATTCACATTTTGAATTACTGTCTTGAGAGTTTTTGCTATTTCCTCAGCATTCGTCTTTGTAGAGTCTGATAGTTTTTTTATCTCTCTTGCAATTATCGCAAAACCTTTGCCATATTCGCCTGCATGAGTTGATTCGATAGAAGCATTTAAAGCTACAAGATTTACTGTCATTGAAATATCGTCTATTATGTTTATTATTTCATTAATTTTATTAGCATAGTTGGAAATATTTGTGAGTAATTCATTTGTCTTTGTTAACTCTAAGAAAGTTTCTTTTGATGTTTCCTTCAATTGACCTAAAGACTTTTCTTTTTCTCTTAATATGCCGGATATTTCTTCTATGCTATTTATCATAGGCACTACAAGTGCCTCAAGTTTTTGATTTTTTTCAGTAAGTTCAAGTTCTATTCTTTTATTTCTTTCAAATAACATCGCACCTTTTAATGAACTTGAAATTTGATAAAAAAGAGATTCGTATATGAATGAATACATATTTCCTATTTGCAAGACGAGGATCCCTAGATGTTCATTTTTAAAGATCAATGGAAATACAATAAAAGAAAAATTCCTATCAGGCCAGATATCCTGAGGAAGAATCTCTTCCCTATCTATAATTTTTGATTCGGATTTTAATTGGCCTTTTTCCCTGTTATAACCAAATAAAAAAGATAACTTTTCTGCAGTTTTAAGCATTATATAACCAGCGGGAATATTAAGTGCATCAAACGACCTTGAAAGATTTTCAAGAAAATTTTTAAGTTCAAAATTTCCACTTATTGAAAAAATACTTGACCTTAAAGTCTCATTAGCTTTATTAGTATTAAGACAGGCTTCTGATTGATACCTGAGTAAACCTTCTGAAAGAATTATTCTTGCTTTACTCAAAATTTTAGAGAATTTTATAGCTTCAAAATAGTTTGATAAAATCACTTCAAGTTTTGAAAGTAATATTGATAGTTCATTAATATTAGATTTTTCAAGTATTATTTCGTTAATTATATTGCTGAAAAAAGTTATAAAAGAATTGTTTTGACTCTCAATATCATTAAGTAATTTATCAATAATATTAACTTTATACTCATATTTTAAATTAATCTGATTAAGATGTAATAATATTTGTTCTTTAATAGAAGAATTTTTATCAATCTCAACAATCTGATCAAGAATCTTTAAATCCTCTGAAAGACAACCACAAGAAGACCTCAAAACAAGTTCTGTTTCAAGAATGTTAATATTGTCAACTTGCTTGCCTTCAAGAATATCAATAAGCATTTTAGTGGCCATATAACTTTGTTTATAGACAGGTTGCTTAACTGTAGATAGTGGAGGATTTGAAAATTGTGCTGTCAAAGTATCATCAAACCCAACAACAGAGATATCTTCTGGCACCTTAATATCGTTTTGAGGAAGAATCTCAAGTGCCCCAAATGCCATCTGATCGTTTGAAGCAACGATTGCATCAAAATTTATCCTGTTCTTGATGAAATGTTTTACTGCAAGCCTTCCAGATTCTTCTATAAAAAGTCCATTGAAAACCAGTTCTTCTCTGTAAGAAATATTATTTTCTTCTAAAACTTCCTTATAAGCCTGAAATCTTTCAATAGCATCAGGATTATCCATTGGTCCTGTTATAAAGGCTATATTTTTTCTGTTGTGGACTCTTATAAGATGATGAATTATCTTTTTCATCCCTACTTTATTATCTACAAGAGACATTGGTATATCAAGTGGTGGTTTACCAATGCTAACACAAGGAATATTCTTAAACTTAAGAATAAAATCTCTATAATCCTCTTTTGAAATAAAGTTCGATAGACTTGTGCTTGAAAAAACAATTCCATCTACTCTTTTAGCAGAAATATAGTCATAAATCAAATTTCTTGGATTTGAATATTTTTTATCAGGGGTAAGAGAAACACTATCACCCGGGAAGCAAATAAAATTAACACCCCTTTCCTTTGCACAGTCATAAGCCCCTTTCCAGATATTATCCTCAAAATCAGTGGCACCAGAGACAAGATGAGTAAGTAAAGCAATTGTATAATTTTTAGCCATTTCCCATTCTCTTAAACTATTATAACCTGAGATTATTTTTAGTTCAAGTTATTTTTTATTCTTCATACTCATCATTAAATCGTGAAGTCTCTCTGCCTGCATCATAAAAGTTTCAAGCCTTGCCTGAATGATTTGAGAAAATGGATTTCCATCGCATTCTATCGAAAGGAATGGAAGAATATCCATCTCTTCTTTAAGCTCTTCATAACTTTTGTTTTCACCAGCCACTTTCATTGCTTCTTCTTTACCATCGATAGTCATCTCTACTGTGCTTACAGCTTCTGTCATTCTTGAGTTCATACATCCAAAAGGTCCTACGTTGATAACACCACAATATTTGTCAACAAGTTTATATAGAGCAACACCTGTTGAAAGACCGGGCTCACCAGTTAAAGTATAAGGGAAAATGTGCTTTGAGTAAGAGAGATATTTTCTTATATCTATAAGTTCTGGTTCGTATAATCCTGATTTTGCAAATAGTTTTTTCGCCTTTCTTTCAAAATAATCCTGAACATATTTTGAAATTGCAGCCTCAATATTTCCAATAAGATTGGTTTTAAGCTCATACATATTTATATCTCTTAGAAAATCTGTATACCTTATCCACTCTGAAACAGGAGCATCAAGCATTACAAATCCATTTTCAGCAAGCAATTCTGGAATACCCATTAATGAAAAATGATCTCTTCTAACAAAGATTTCTCCAACAAGCCCAACATATTTTGCATCTTCAAGTGGCTTAGAAAGCTCTATTTTTGAAAATTCCTTCACACTTTCTTTTATCTGTTTAAATACTGAAACTTTACTTGAACCATCAACTGCCTTAAGAATCTTATCCACTTCTCTATCGAAAATCTCCATCCCCTTTTCTTTATCGATAGCCATTGCTTTAATTACAGATCTTATATCATCAAGAATATCAAAGATATAAAGTGCCCTCGCCATATTTATTCTGAATCTTATACCAAGTCCTGCATAACCATTGTCATTGGAAAGCGGTAGTACTGCCACATTCTTAAGTTTGAGTTTCTCTATTGTTCTCCTTATTAAGGTTTCGTATTGACCTACTCTACAACATCCACCAGCTGCTACTATTCCCACCATCATTTTTTCATCTGGTTTCTTATTGTATTTTACATATTTTAATATCTCACCTATAATATTGATGATAGGAAGACATTCTTTTGATGTAAGGACACTCTTTCCAAGTTCCAATGCCTCTCTATCACAAACTGGAAAAGCATCAGCTTTCCATCCAAGTCCTCTTAAAACAGCGGCTGTACTTCTTGCAAAGAGATCCCCCATAGAAGGAATAAGAAAAGTTACTTTTTTATCCTTTTTTGCCTCTGTTCTATTTCCATCTGAATCTATATAGTAAACTTTACCTAAATCCGTTATCTCAACCTCTGCCTGTCTGAAATTGTCCTCTACTTCAACAAGATTTGATTTAACTTTGAGATAATTTTTTATAACATCCATAAAGGCTTCTATTCTTGTATTTACTCCTGCATCAGCGGTATGAGAATCAATCTCAAGAGTTAAAGAAGGTTTTGACCCCATAAGATCTCTGAAATGCTGCACCATTATAGAATCAAGAGCACAAAGAAAATTAGTAAGATAACATCCAAAAAGCTGTGGATGTCTTTTCACAATTCTTGCAGCTTTTATAATTCTCTGTCCCATTTCCCAGTAAGTATTTCTGTAATTTGGTTCATCTTCATAAGGTAAAAAATCATAAGGAATTATCTCTATTCCTCTGGAGGCAAATTTAAACGGCACTCCCTTGTTTGTTTCATCTGCAAAAGCATTGTAAGGCCTACCGAATAATACTACGGCTATTTTGTCTGGATTCTTTTCAAGCTCTGCAAGTATTTTTCTACCTTCTTCTTTCAAACCTTTAAAAAATTTAAGCTGTGCTTCCACTGCCTTTTTATGAGCTTCTCTTCCTTCTTTTTCACTAAAACCAAGCTCTTTTGCTATGTTAATAAAAGTTTTTTCTTCTGCGTCATAGCCAGTCATAAAATTAAGCATAGGTGTTAACATTTTGGGCGGATTTTTCATACCCTTGAGGAAAGTTGCCCTCTGGTAAAATGGCTCGCCCTGAACAAACATACAGGTGGTTTGATATTCTATTCTGTATTCTTTTTCTTCTGAAACTTTCATTTCTTTTATCTGTGGCAGGAAAATAACGTCTGGCTTTTTGAGAAGTAAATCTTCAAACATTCCAAGAGCAACCTGAGCTGATAAACAATAGCTTGTCATTCCTTTGTCTATACCACTCTGTCTTACTTCCTCTGGCATAATAACCTTACATCCAAGCTCAGAAAAGAAAGTATAAAACATAGGATAAAGTGTATTTATCTGGAAACTTCTATTCAAACCAACCACTATAGCATTGTCTTTTGGTTTATAGTCTTTTTTTACATATTTCTCAAACAATAGTTCTCTTCTCTTATTTACATGATTATAAGTCGAGACATCATAACTTATATGATGAATCTGGTTATAGTACTTATTACATGCTCCACCAAAAGGAAATTTTTTACCTTCTATTTCTATAATGCTTATCTCACATTTTCTATCACAGTTTTCTGGTTTACCCTGACAGATGAAATTCTTTCCATATGAAACCTCTCTTGCCGCTAACTTTTGAAGATTGAATTCTTTCTTTTCAAGTAGCCCAATTTCTATAAGATTTTTTACTTCTAAAGCGACTCCATAAGCTCCCATAAGTCCGGGATGAGGAGGAACAATAATTTTCTTTCCACTCAAACCAGCCATAGCTAAAGGAACAGCTTTGTTATAACAGACCCCACCTTGCATAAAAACTTTTTTACCAACTGGCCTGAAACCTTTAACTCTATTGAGATAATTTATACATATAGAATAAACAAGACCAGCAACTATATTTTCTTTTGAAATACCTTCCTGAAAAGCAGTGTTAATATCCGAAGAAATAAATGCAGCACACTGATCTGAAAAGTTTGGAGGATTTTTTGCAGAAAGAGCAATATCTGCAATATCCTGCATCTTTATTCCAAGTGTTTCATAAGCTGATTCTTCAAGAAAACTTCCTGTACCTGCTGAACAGGCTTCATTCATAGCATAATCAGAGGCAACTCCATTTGTAAGATAGGTATATTTTGCGTCCTGACCACCTATTTCAAATATAGTATCTACTTCTGGATCAAAATGAGCAGCTGCCCTCGCATGTGCTATGATTTCATTGATTATTCCTTCAGTTTCTGCATGCAAACCAGAAATATATCTTCCACTTCCAGTTACACCAAGACCACTTATTTTAACCTTTGTGTTGCCAAGTTGAGTTAAAATAGCTTTATAACAATTTCTTGAGGCTTCTATAGGATTCCCATTGGTTCTTAAATATTCTGCTGCAAGAATCTTTTCATCTTTTATTCTTAAAAGAACTGCCTTTGTTGTTGTAGAACCTACATCAAGCCCAAGAATACATTCATCACCATCTTTTGCCTTTTCAAAAGGCATCTCTTTGAACTCAACCATATCTGCATACTCTGAAATAGGCTTGAGAAAAGTGAAAGAAGATTTTGCTTCTTTAAAATAATCTCCTTTCTTCAAATTGTGTGTAGTTTTTTCCTGAAAAGCCCAAAGAGCCGCCCCTAATGCTTCAAAATATGGAGCTTCCTTTGGAACATAAACCTCATCAAACTTTTCTTTAAGAAAATCTATAACGACAGAGTTTTGAGATGTTCCACCTACGACCATTATTTTATTTGCATCTATCTTAACAAGCAATTCTTCTATCTTTTTTGCTATCATTCTTGCAAGTCCAGCAGCAACATTTTCTATTGGTTCACCTTTGTTTAAGGCATGGGTACAATCAGACTTACAGAATACAGAACATCTACCAGAAAGATGATGAGGATTCTCAGATGTTTTGGCAAGTTTTACAGCTTCATCTACAGAAATATTCATTCGTCTGATTTGTTGAAGAAAGAATTCTCCTGTTCCTGATGCACATTTATTTCCAGATGAAATTCTTGAAATTCTTGCTTTTTTATCAAGTTCATAAACTATAAATGTTTCTCCACCAGCAGAAACAATGGCATCAAAGTCCTTATCACCCTTAACATATCTATAAGCCATTTCTGTTGCTTCAGGTTCTATTATAGAATGAATCTTTGTTATCTCCCTGAACTTTCTCCCTGTTATGGCAATATACTTATTATCAATATCATATTCATCAAGAATAGATGTCATTACCCCCTTTGGATCTCCATCATGTTCCTTTCTTATAAAATTTATAATCTTAATCTCATCATTGTCTTTTTCTATTTCTACAAGAGTAAACGTTGTGGCTCCGAGACATATTCCTATTGCCTTGTTTTTTTGAATTGTATTAATAGCATTCATAAGGAGTCCCCCCTTTGTTAATTGTAATTTCAATCTTTTATTCTAAATCTTATTTATATTTTTGTCAAATTGAGGGTATTTTCAATTTTTTAAAAAACACTCGAATTTTTGTTGATTGTAAGTAATAGAAAAGCAAATTACATTTTTTTTACAATTTCCTTATAGACTTTGCCTCTTTCCTCGTAGTTTTTAAACATATCAAAACTTGCACAACCGGGGGATAAAAGAACTATATTTCCAGTTTCAGACTTTTCTTTTGCCTTATAAACTGCTTCTTCCAAACTGTCAGCATAAAGAGTATTCTTAAAATCAAGCTCTCTATTTATCTTTTCTTTTGCTTCACCAATCAAAATTAATACCTTAAGTTTTTTGTGAACAAGTGATTTTACCTTTGTAAAATCAAGCCCTTTGTCTCTACCACCAGCTATTAATATTACAGGCTTATCAAAACTTAATAAAGCCTTCTCAAGTGAATTTACTGTTGTAGATTTTGAATCATTGTAATAATCAACTCCATCAATATTTCTTACAAACTCAAGCCTGTGTTCAACTCCCTTAAAATTCTTAAGAACATTTCTTATTGTTTCATCTGAAATACCCATCAACTTTGCAGCAAGAATAGCAGCCATAGAATTTTCTACATTGTGAATCCCTTTTATAAAAATTTCATCCCTTTCTATAAAAGGCTTTTTGTCATAAAAAATTATATTGTCTTTAAAATATATAGTGGCATTTTCATTCTTTGTACTGAAAGTGAGAATGTTTGATTTTACTCCACTTATTATTCTTTCATAGTATGGGGAATCAAGATTAACTATTGCATAGTCTTTGTTTGTTTGATTTTTAAAAATTCTCTTCTTTGCATTAAGATACTCTTCCATAGAACTATATCTATCAAGGTGATCCTCTGCAAGATTAAGAAATAAGCCAATATGAGGATTAAAATTATCTATTGCCTCAAGTTGAAAACTTGAAAGCTCAAGAACAATTATCTCATCGCGTTTTATTTCATTAAAAAGTTCAAAAACCGGCACACCTATATTTCCACCAAGATGTGTTTTTCTTTCAGATTTTAAAAGTTCATATACAAGGGTTGTTGTAGTGGTTTTACCATCGGTCCCGGTTATACCTATGTAAACATTTCTAGGGAAAAATCTATAAAAAAGTTCAATATCCCCAATAACTTCAATATTTTTTTCTTTAGCGTACTTTAAAAGAGGTATATCAAGAGGCACCCCCGGACTTACGACAATTAAATCAATACTATATTCATCAAGGATTTCTTTTGACTGATTGCCGAGAAGATTTATTGGTTCTACTCCATAACTTTTGAGTTCAGAAATTAAAGATTCCTTTTCTTCATTTTTTATACTGTCGGAAATTAAGATTTTGTTATCTCTACCTATAGCCTTTGCAACTGCAAAAGACGTTCTTTTTGTAAATCCCACTAAAAGCATAGTTTTATTCATATCTACCACCCTGAAAATTTTATTGTAAAATTATAAATTTTTTGTTGATAAAATTCCATTTTCAAGAAAGTTTATTTCAATAGTTGAATTAATAAAGACTACAATTTTAAATATAGGAAATGAAGAGATTTTCTAAATAAAATAAAAAAAGCGAAGTACTTCGTATATCTTCCTAACACCTTTTTAACAATATTTAACAATTTAATTTGATTAAGGTAATATAATACTAAGTTAAACATTAAAAAATTAATCCAGGAGGATAAAATGCAGGAAACAACAAGAGCTTATTTACTTTTAGATGAAGAGATTGTTAAACTGAAAATTCCATATAAGCCTGATGTAATTAAAAATCTTAAAAAGTTAAAAGAATACAAGTGGGATTCAGAAAATAAATACTGGATTTTTAACAAAAAAGACGAAGTACTTCGTATTATCAAGAAAATACTTAAAGAACACAACATTGAATTTACAGAAATCAACCAAGATGATATACTAATTGACCTTAAAAAGCACCTTATTTACAGAAAGTATAGTTCAAGAACAGTCGAACTTTATTTATATTATAACAGGCAGTTGCTTGAATATTCCAAAAAATCTCCAGAAAATATAACCTCAGAAGATATACAAAATTATCTTTACTACTTAAGTTCTGTTTTAAAATCATCACCATCAACATTAAACGTAGCTTTAAATTCAATTAAATTTTATTACGGAAAGATAAAGAAGAATAAGTTTATTTATGAATTAAAAAGAGCAAAAAAAGATAAAATGCTTCCAGAAGTTCTTACTATTAATGAAGTAAAAACAATTATTGATTCAATAGAAAATATAAAACATAAATGTATGATAGCACTTGCCTATTCAGCTGGATTAAGAGTATCAGAAGTTTCAAATCTTAAACTTAAAGACATAGATTTTGATAGAAAAATGATTCACATTGTCCTGTCAAAAGGAAGAAAAGATAGATATACAATACTTTCTGATAATATGCACAAAATAATTTCAGAATACTTAAAAATATATCAACCAACTTACTGGCTTTTTGAAAGCTGGACACAAGATAAACACATTTCTATCAGGACAATACAAAAAGTCTTTGATAAGGCTAAAAAGAAAGCAGGTATAGAAAAAGATGTTTCCGTCCATTCTTTAAGACATAGTTTTGCCACTCACCTGCTGGAAAATGGAGTTGATATAAGATATATTCAGGAATTACTTGAACACCAAAATATAAAAACTACAGAAATATATACTCATGTATCAAGCGAGAAGCTCAAACAAATTAAAAGTCCATTTGATTATATTTACTGAAAATAAAAACTGATAAGTTAACTTGACATTTTTTATTTAACAGAATATCATTAGACAGGCTAAAAATAATACGAAATTTCGTATATCATTTTGAATTGGGGGATAATGTGAAGTACGGCGGATATAACGAGTTAACGGACATTGCGACGAGTAAGATATGAACAACAGAGCAACTGAAAAACATCCATTTAATACTTTTATTCAACCCGATAGTCAAGTGTTAATTGTCGGTAGTTTTCCTCCAATAAAATTTACAGAAAAAATTTATGAAAATATTCAGACTGCAAACATGTCAGAGTATTATAAAGCATACGAAAACAACAGACAAAATTTATTTACAAACGAAGACATTAGTTTTTACTATGGGAGCCGGGACAATCTATTTTGGAAAATATTAACAAAAGTATTCAACCAAAATTTAACTGATAAAGATAGTATTATAAAGTTTTTATGTGCTTATAAGTTTGGAATTACAGACATTGTAGAAGAAGCGTCACGAAAAATTCGCAGTAACAAACTAAGTTCTCTTGATGCTGATTTGATTATTATAAAACCTAGAAACATTCCTGAAATTATCTCTTCTACAAAAATTAAATTCATACTTACTACAAGTGAATTTGTAACAAATTACCTTGCCAATCAATTTTGTTCAATAGCCAACAAGCCATATATACAAACATTACTATCTCCATCAAAATCTGCAAGTCGAGCAATTGGAAGGTTATCAGAGTACAAAAATTTAAAATCTTCAAATAAAATCAAGAATACAATTGACTATCGGGTTATGAAATATAATGAAATTTTCAAATCACTCGTCGCAAAGATCCGCTAACAGCCGCTATATGCTCCGCTACTCGTCCTCTTCGGTCGCTGCGGTGCTCGGGCTGTTGCCCTTGATGTGCTTGTTGCAGAGCAACTTATGGAAATTATATGAAAAGAAATTATAATTTTTTTAAGATTATTGCTATACTTTCTTTTATAATATCCTTTTCTCTGATTTTATGGTTAATTTCTTTTCATATTTTTTCAGGTTATTTATGTTCATTAATACTACTTATATCAATGATATTAATATTTAAAATTAACCCGTCAAAAGTTCTTATAGTATATATTGTATTATTCTTAATTATAAATATCTTTCTTTTCCCAAATTCTTTATCAACTTACAATAAAAGGAGAAATATTTTATTTTACAACTATAAAAAACGGAAAAGAACTTAAATTTTATGAAAAATTTAGTATTTACGGATTAAACATTATTATGTCTATTTTAGGATATCCTTTTTACCCTGAGGCCTCTATTCAAACATTATTATTATGTCTAAAAGCACCAAATAATCTTAGGACCTTTAAAAGTGATTTTTTCTTAGCTTCAAAAAAAGTTCAATCTGCAATATCAAATAATGATAATAATTTGGTAAAAAAAATAAAATGGACCATTTCTGATTATAGTTTTGGAAATGATGAATCAAGATATGCCTTAGCACTAAATCCTTGTACCTTAACAATTGATAATAACAATAAATACACATTAAAAGTACGTATTGAATATCCAGAAAGTTCAGAAGTAATTCTTTTAGAAAAACCATGTAAGATAATAGTAGAAGAAGGATTATTTCATTACCTTCAAAAAACGGTTGGCTTCATCCTTATGATGCTATATGGGTTTATGAAAAAAAGCAAAATAGGTGATAGGAACAGAACACAACACCAAATTAATGTCGAGGTCTTTGGTATAGTAGCTTGTGGTGCCGGGGTTTATCAATTTAAAATTTTTGCCCAAGCCTTAAGACGTGGAAAGTCCACAAGGTTTATAAGAGAATGTTTTCTGAAAAAATAAAATTATGATAAAAAAATTTCAGTAAAAAGCTGCCTATAGCCGATAAATTGGAACAAAAGTTTTATAGAACAAAGACTGAACCAGACTTATTACAATAAAAATTCGTTAATAGTGGGGGCTTTTATGAAAAAATTTTTCTATTTTTTCTCTATAATTTTATTAATTTTTTCTTGTAATAACACAAGACAAGAAAATAGGGATTTTGTTTTCTTTGATCAAATGCCAGATGTACTCTATTACAATGGTTTTAAAGTATTAAAACCTAACAATAAATATTGGTTTTTAGTAAAAAGTGAACAAGAATATAACTATTGTATTTTAAGACGTATTTTAAGTAAATCTGAAGAAAAAAATTATCATACAATTTATTTCAGGGTTGAATCCGGGCTAATTTCATCAAGTTATCCCTCTTCAATTGATGAATTTGAATCAATTGTTCGAGAAAATAAAAGCTATATTAAAGATACTAACCGTTTTGAACTTAAAGGGTTACATACAGAAAAATTAATCAAAGACGGCTTATGGATTATTAAATATAAATCTGTTGTTCTCGATAAAAAAAGTCCTATAGCAAAAAATTTAACATTAACTATGATAACTTTTGGCGAAGTTTGTCAATACCCATATTACACAAATAAATTTGTAGTAGTGGACAAATGTGTCTCAGAAAGAGGCTTAATTAACGATATAACTTACGATTATATTGATGAATATAATTACTTACTTAATTCTGTTAAGTTTGTAAAGTAAAAAGACAAATTTTGAGTAGTTTAACCACTAAATGCAAGAAAGATTATAAAATTTAAGAAAAAGCCTTTTCGTGTTTTGAAAAATTAATTCCTTAAACATTAACATAAGATTTAGTAATTATTACCCGCTTAAGTTGTTCAACTCTAAAACTTGGAGAAACCATTCAATTATTGATTTGCAACGACATTCTGTTATTCAAGAATATAGACTTGCTTATAAAAAAGAAAAAATTTATAATATAATTAGACATTTTATTTTAATAGAATTATGGAAAAACATCCTATTATGGAGAAATTAGACAAAAGATAGTAAATTTTTATATTTAAAGGATAAAGGTATGAAAATTAATTTGAGTTTTTTAATTTTTTTTATTTTCTTTGAAACTTCATATTGTTTTGAATACATAGATGCTGAAAGAGGTCTTGCTCTGAGAGAAGAGCCAAATACAAATTCCAGAAAAATATTAATAATTCCTAATCATTCAAGAGTATATGTGGAAAGATATTATTCAACAAATGAAGAAATTATTGATAATATTTATGGGAGTTGGGTAAAAGTTCATTATAAAGGCCAAAAAGGTTGGGCATTTAGTGGATATATAACTAGTTTGAGTGTGATGATATCAAAAGAAAAAACAAATAACGATTCTTATTTTTACGAGTTTACAACACTCAATGACTACAAAATATCTAATTGTTATGATGAACATTATATGCCAACAGAAAATATAATCGATAAAGTACAATATATATCAAATGTTTTTAAAGGCAAATCTCCAAAACTTTATGTGTTAGAAGAAAATAAAAATAGAGCTACAATTATAAAAAATTTTAATATAAATTTATTTAACAATGGAATGTATGAATATCCAGCTTTAAATTTTATTTCTAAATTAAATTTTGATCCTAATTATTCATTATTATTGAAAGAAGACGCTTATATTGACTTTACAAACCGGCATAAAAAAAATATAAATACTTATAAAATAAAACAGAAACACCCAATTAAGTTAAAAAACATAGACTATATTAAGATTTATGAACAATGGTTGGTTGATTTGAATGGTGATGGCAAGAAAGAGATTGTTAGCTATATCAATAAATATCTTTATACCGAGTTGGGAACTAACAAAGTCAACGCAATAGTTGTCACTTTTTATAATTCCACAAATGTTCTTCTAACAGAAGGCTATGAAACTCAACATCTCGAAGCTATACAATTAATACCTTTTTATGATTATCCTGTTATTAAAATTTATATATCTTCTCTTTGCAGCGGCGAAAATGGAGAGTTTATGATATTATTTGAAAGTAATTCAACCAAGCCATTTTATGATGCTGTTAATTTTACTCATTCATATTAATTAATAGAAGGCAATACAAACCTTCACACAATCAGGAAGTCCATTATATGGAATCTTACTAAACTTAAGAAAATAATAAATTTAAGAAAAAGCCTTTTCGTGTTTTGAAAAATTAATTCCTTAAACATTAACATAAGATTTATATATGTTATAAGCTCATTTATTTTTGAAAAATAACATGATAATCTTTGGGGAATAATTTAAGACTAACCTTTATGCCTAAAAAGGCCCTAACCAATAAAAAACAAATAGTTATAAATATTGAGATTGATAAACATCAGAACGATAATAATATGATGAAATTTGATTTATTAAATTTAATTAATTCTGAATTTAATTTTCTTTTTACTGATTTTGGTTTTTCTATTCAACTGGATGAAAGATATTACGATCCTCATGGTTTTTATTCCAGATCTATCTTATTAATTTCTGATAAATGCAAACTTATTTTTAAAAGCGAAAATGAAGAAACATTTGAAATTTATATAAAAACATTAGATTTTTGTGATGAGATTTTAGAAAAATATGGAGGTTATATTGTCAATTCAATGGATTTAATCTGGTTTTTATATTGTTTAAAAAGGATTTTTTACGATGACCCTCAAATAATTAAAATACCAATCGATGAAATAAGAGGTTATTCTGACTGGAAAGGTTATAAAATCGTTTTATCTAAATATCATTCAATTATCTATAAATGGATTCAGCAGGATAATTATTTATCTATATATCAAAAATTGATATCTATTAATCATTGGGGAGATTATATTCAATTGAATATCAAATTTAAAAAAGATAACTTAATTAATCAAAGACAATCTAATAATAAAATAATAATTGCTATAGTTGTTGATATAATAATATTAATATTCATAATTTTATTACTAAAAAAATAATAGTACTGGTTTATAAAATATATAAAAACCATTTTCCTTTAACCCTGATAAAACAAAGCAAAACTTTCATACAATGATGGTTTTAAATTCTTATTTAATTTTAAAAGGACAAAGTTATAACCAGATTGTTCTATCAATATTTTAACTATATTATTTTTCTTATTTGAAAAGCAAAAATTAAAAAATAAAATTTAACTTTTGAAATATATAAAATATTGTGATAAAATATAAGATGGGTTAATTAAGTTTGTTTCTAAAATAATTGTCTATGAAGTTTTCCGAAAAGTTGATTCTTGAGTTTTGAGAATCCTTAACATTATTGGCAGAACAATAGATATTATATCATTTTTTATTATTAATCAGGAAGAATATAAATGCTTGAAAGATACAACAAACCAGTAAAGTTTTATAGGTCTTATGGCATTTTCCATTGTCATTTATCAAAGGCTATTATCACAGTAATGTTGTGGCTGAGGGGTTAATTTATTCTTTGAACTTTGTCTTCAGCCTTTTTGCATTTGTGATTTTAATGAACTGGTTGTATTATAAAACAAAGAGAAATATTTTTGTTGCAATCATTTTTCATCTGACAGCAAATATTTCAAATGAAATATTTGCAACACATCCAGATAGCAAGGTTATACAGACTGTATTGCTACTTGTTGTCTGTATAATTGTGTTAATCAAAGATAGAAGGATGTTTTTTTCAATGGAAGTGATAGATTAACACAAGCTATACTTAAAAAAACAGCAGTAAAGGGTTATGTTTTATATCTACCAAAAAGGAAATGATAAGTGAATATATATAAAATCAACTTAACTTGTTGAGAATAAACAACTCAAAATACAAAAAACATTTGACATTTTGTGCGTTTTGCTTAAAATATTTGTGAGTGAAAAATTGTACGAAATTTCGTATATCGCTTTGAAGCGGGGGATAATGTGAAGTACGGCGTATATGAACGAGTTAGTTGCAATTGGCACATAAAAAGATAGAGTTAATATGGGCGAGAGAGGACATAATACAAACTTAGCCGCTGAATTTTATGTGTTATCTATACTATATAGATTAGGAATTAATGCTCATTTGACATTGGGAAATAAAAAATCGGTTGATATTGTTGTTGAAAATGACAAAGGATTAATAACAATAGATGTCAAAGGGTTAAAAGATACATCATGTTTTCCAATTGATAATTGGAATAAAAAAGATAAAAATCATTTCTTAGTCTTCGTTTCTTTTCTTAAAAAGATTGAAGATCCTAATGTTGTCCCTGATGTTTTTATTGTACCTTCATTGGAATTAGAAAATGAGCATAAAGAGTTGGATGGAAAAACAATTATTTATAAAAATCCGAAGGGGAATAGAGTTGTAGTTGAATATAATAGATTAAAAAATTAGGGGACAAGTATAAAAATAAATGGGATTATTTTTTGTAACTGTGCCAACAGCAACTAACAGCGGCTATACGCTATTAAAACAGCGCATAGCCGCGGAGCGTTAACATGCATTAAAAAAATAGGAGTACACATAAAATTATGGAAACAAAGATTAAAGAGAATATTGACAATCCCGAACAACTTGAAAAATTGTACCGAGCTGATAATGAATGTTTTGAAAAATCTTTCTTTGCCATTTATCACGAGATTGCAAATTTCAAAATTGCAGAATTTTGGAAAGTAAGACTTGAATATGAAAATCAAGGGAAATCAAAAATAGAAATTAGAAAAACAGATGTATTATTTCTGATTATTACTTGCTTGATAACTGGATTTTTAGTCAAAATTCCTCAAATATTTGACATCAAACTTAATGATTACTTTTACTACGAAAAGAATTTAGGACTAATAATACTGTTTGGTCTCTCTGCATATTCATTTCTTACAAAAATTCGGATTAACTATAAACATCTGTTAACTTCAATTATTGTCTTTGGTATTTCAGCTATTTACATAAATTTATTACCTTCAACCAGAGGAAGTCATTCGATAAATTTAGCTTACATACATTTGCCTTTACTATTATGGTGCATATACGGTCTAATTTTCATTGACTTTGATACAAAAGACAAATCTAAATGGATTGACTTCATAAAATACAATGGTGACATGGCTATTCTTGCAGCTATAATCTTAATTTCTGGAGGATTTTTAACAGGCTTGACTCTTGGATTATTTTCAGCAATTGGTCTAAAAATTGTGAGTTTTTATTTCGATTATATTGTAATTCTTGGATTAGTCTCCTCACCGATTGTTGCAACATATATTGTAAAGACCTTTCCATCGGTAACAAATAAGATTGCTCCAATAATTGCAAATATTTTTAGTCCATTAGTGTTGATAACTTTGATAATCTATTTGATTAGTATTTTCTTAACAGGTAAAGACCCATACAATGACCGAGACTTCTTAATAGTATTCAATCTTATGCTTTTAGGAGTAATGGCAATCATTGTTTTTTCAGTTACTGAAACTTCAGTTAATAAAAAACAAAGGTTTAGGGAATTAACACTATTTGCATTATCAATTATAACTCTGATTATTGATTTAGTTGCCTTATCAGCAATACTATACCGATTAGGCGAATTTGGATTTACTCCAAACAGGACTGCTGTATTAGGTTCAAATCTCTTAATTTTTGGAAATCTCATTTTGATAATGATTGATTTATATAAAGTCAGATTTAAAGGAAAAGAGATTAAGATAGTTGAATTGACAATTGCAAGATACTTACCAATATATATGGCATGGGCAATTTTTGTGACATTTGGATTACCGTTTATATTTGGAATGAAATAAAACTACTGCTTAAAGTGTTCCGCTTTCAAACTTGGAGAAACTATTTCACTATTGAGTTGGAACGAGACAATAAAAATTAAACTATTTGACATTT